>DASYVG010000373.1:0-3562 GCA_035937255.1 Chthoniobacterales bacterium
GATCATCTTCGAAACGTCGGATGCGGTCTTATCTTTGGCCATGAGTGGGTGAGTTCGGTTGCCGGGGTTGAATGAGGAAAATTGTTGAAAAGAAATGTCCGGGCAAGCAACAGGTAAATGCGGTGCAATGGAATGCCGACATTTCCCGGGACTGCGACGAAATCGATCCGGGCTTCGTTTTCGAACGTCCGATCACACCGCTTTTTCGCCGATCTCTTCGGTGCGGATACGGACTGCGTGCTCGACTGGAAGCACGAAAACTTTGCCGTCGCCAATCTTGCCTGTCTTCGCCGCGCTGACGACCACGGTCACAGCCTTATCGACCATCTCGTCGGCCAAGACGATTTCTATTTTCACCTTCGGCAGGAAATCGACCGTATACTCGCTCCCGCGATAGATCTCAGTGTGACCTTTCTGCCGGCCGAACCCCTTCACCTCCGTGACGGTCATCCCTTCGATGCCGAGCTCCGCGAGTGCCTCTTTTACCTCCTCGAGTTTGAACGGCTTGATGATCGCTTCGAGTTTTTTCATGAGAGGTAGGGTGACCACGCCAGCTTCACTACAAAAGCCACTCGCGGCACGCGCTTCCTTAACAATCGCGACAGCAACGTGCAACACAGAAATTTTGTCGGATCGCCGACCGCAAGATATGTGATCTCTTGCCGCTTCCGACCCGCCCTCTATACTCCGTCTAGATGTCCGCAGATTCCTTCGTTCACCTGCATCTGCACACCGAATATTCCCTGCTTGATGGCGCCGTCCGGATGAAGGAACTGATGCGTAAGGCGGCCGAATTTGAGATGCCGGCCGTGGCCATCACCGATCACGGAAACCTCTACGGTGCGATTGAATTCTATCAGGAGGCGACCAACGCGGGCATCAAGCCGATTATCGGCTGTGAAGCCTACATGGCGCCCGGTTCGATCAAGGATCGGCCGAATAATCAGCGCGATGCCGCGTACCATTTCACGCTGCTGGCGAAGGATGAAACCGGCTATCGCAACCTCGTCAAACTGATTTCGACCGCACATCTGGACGGCTTCCATTACAAGCCGCGGATCGACAAGGAACTGCTCGCCGCCCACGCGGCCGGCCTGATCGGAATGAGCGCCTGTCTCAAAGGCGAGATCAACATGGCAATTCAGTCGGACAATCTGGCGAAGGCGCGGCAGAGCGCGGCCGATTTTCGCGACATCTTCGGGGCGGAGAATTTTTTCCTCGAGCTGCACGATCACGGCATTGAAGCGCAGGGAAAATGTAATCGCATGCTGCCGGCGATCGCGCGCGAGTTTGGTTTGGGATTAGTCGCCGCCAACGACGTGCATTTTCTGGAACGTGGGCATCACGAGGCACACGACGTAATGATCTGCATCGGGACGGGACGGATGGTGCACGACGAGCGACGGATGCACTACGTTCCGGAGCTGTATTTCAAGTCGGCCGAGCAGATGCGGGCGCTCTTTCCGGATCATCCGGAAGCGATCACGAATACGCTCGAAATTGCGGAGCGTTGCAACCTTGAGCTCGAATTCGGCCGCTCGAAGTATCCCGAGTATCCCGCGCCCCCAGGCAAGACGCGCGAAAGCTACCTGCGCGAGCTTTGCTACAAGGGGCTGCACGAACGCTACGGCGACCGCGCCGGAACGGACACCGCCTTGATCCAGCGTCTCGATTACGAGGTGGACGTTCTCGAGAAAACAGGATTCGTCAGCTATTTCCTGATCGTCTGGGACTTCATCCATTTTGCAAAGCAGCGCGGGATTCCGGTCGGTCCCGGGCGTGGCTCGGTGGCGGGGTCGATGGTCGCGTATGTGCTCGGGATCACAGACGTCGACCCATTGCAGTTCAATCTTCTCTTCGAGCGTTTCTTGAACCCGGAACGGGTTTCGCCCCCAGATATCGATGTCGATTTTTGCGAAGCGCGGCGCGGTGAAGTCCTCGACTATGTGCGGCAAAAATACGGCGAACGCCGTGTTTCGCAGATCATCACGTTCGGCAAATTGAAAGCGAAGAGCGTCGTCCGCGATGTCGGTCGCGTAATGGGGCTCAGCTATGGCGAGGCCGATCGGATCGCGAAAATGATCCCGAACGAGCTGAACATCACGCTCGCTGCCGCCGCGGAAAAAACTCCGGAATTAAAGAAGGCGATCGAGACCGAGCCGGCGACGAAACAGCTCTGGGATTACGCCAGTGTTCTGGAAGGGCTGTCGCGGAATGCGGGGGTCCATGCCGCGGGCGTCGTGATCGGCGATCGTGATCTCTCGGAATATATCCCCCTCTGCCGCGACACAAAAGGCACGGACGTGATCAGTCAATTTGCGATGGGGCCGTTGAACGACCTCGGTTTGCTCAAGATGGATTTTCTCGGGTTGAAAACGCTTACCGTCATCGACGATACGGTGAACCTGATCCGGGCTCGCTCGCCCGACTTCTCGCTCGCGCGCGTTCCGCTGGATGATCCAGCAACGTTCGCGCTCTACAATCGCGGCGAGACGATCGGTATTTTTCAGATGGAATCCGGTGGAATGACCGGGCTCTCGAAGCAGTTCGATGTGCAGAAAATCGACGACATCATCGCCTTGATCGCGCTTTATCGGCCAGGCCCGATGGAACTGATTCCCGATTACATCAAACGGAAAAAGGGACTGACCAAGATCAAGTACGAGCATCCCCTCCTCGAAGAGGTCTGCGCCGACACCTATGGCGTCATGATTTATCAGGAACAGGTGATGGCAGCGGCCAACCGGCTGGCCGGTTACTCGTTAGGCCAGGCCGATCTTCTGCGTCGCGCGATGGGCAAGAAGGATCGCGAGAAGATGGCGAAAGAACGGGCGAACTTCATCGCCGGTTGCGCGAGCACCAACAAAATTCCGGAGAAGAAGGCGAACGCGATCTTCGATTTGCTCGAGAAATTCGCTGGCTATGGATTCAATAAGAGCCACAGCGCCGCCTATGGTTTGATTAGCTATCAAACCGCTTATCTGAAGGCGAATTTCCCGGTGGAGTTTATGGCGGGTTTGTTGAGCAACGAAATCAACAACACGGAAAAAATCGCCGTCTTCGTCGGAGAATGTAAACGGATGGGCATTCCGATTCTGCCGCCCGATGTAAATCGCAGCGCCCTAAAATTCACGCCCGAAGTTGTAGCCGGGAGCGCTGATGACGGCAGAGGGGCGAATCGTCAATCTGGGTCCGCCGGGATCACCGATCCCCGCTGCAGCGCGATCCGTTATGGACTGGCGGCGATCAAAAATGTCGGCGAGGGCGCGATGGAAGCGGCCATCGGTGAGCGCGACAAGCAAGGACCGTTTTCGTCCCTGGAGGATTTTTGTCGGCGACTGGACTCGCGGATCGCTAATCGCAAGATGCTCGAGAGCCTGGTGAAGTGTGGCGCGTTCGATTTCCTCAAGCGGGAACGGGCAGAAATGTTCGCCTGCATCGAAGAATCCCTCGCGGCGGCCTTCGCTTCGCATCGCGATCGGGCCAGCGGCCAGGTTTCGTTGTTTGACGATCTATCAGCGCCGTTCTCGAATCCAGTCGCGAGAAATATCGTCGCCTGGAC
>DASYVG010000374.1:0-3138 GCA_035937255.1 Chthoniobacterales bacterium
GAAGTCGTGGCGACGATTGATGAATCAGCGCAGGGTTCGACCACCGCCGCTACGACCGCCGTCGCCGAGAAACCGGACCCCAATCGGCCCGACGCCCCAGTCCCGGGCGAAAAGAAAGCGCCTGGCGGTGACGTTCTTTCGCCCGCGGTTCGCCGAATTGTCGAGGAAGAGAAGCTTGATCCGGCTCAGCTGACCGGTTCGGGCAAAGGCGGGCGGCTCACTAAAGGAGATGTGTTGAGCGCAACCCAGAACCGCGGATCACATCCTTCTCCACCCGCGCAAACGTCAGGCGGCGAGTCTGCGGCGACCTCCCCGGCAGCACCTTCGCCAGACGGTCGCTTCACGCGCAAGAAGATGTCGCCGCTCCGCCGCAAAATCGCGGCGCAACTCGTCATGGCGCAGCATACCGCTGCCATCCTTACCACCTTCAACGAATGCGACATGTCCGCGGTGCAGGCACTGCGGAAAGAGAAGCAGGACGCGTTCACGAAGAAGCACGGAGTGAAGCTCGGATTCATGTCGTTCTTCATCAAAGCGACGGTCGAAGCCCTCCAGGCCGTGCCGTCGATCAACAGTCGCATCGACGGCGACGATCAAATCCTGAATCATTTCTTCGACATCGGCGTCGCGGTCGGCACAGAGCGGGGCCTTGTTGTCCCGGTAGTGCGGGAGGCGGATAAGAAATCGTTCGCTGATCTCGAACGCGATATCGCTGATTACGCGACGAGAGCCCGGGAAGGGAAAATTAAAATCGAAGATCTCCAGGGCGGCATCTTTACGATTTCGAACGGTGGGGTCTACGGTTCTCTCCTCGGCACCCCCATCCTTAATCCACCGCAAAGTGGAATTCTCGGCATGCATACGATCCAGCAACGTCCCGTCGCGCGTGACGGGAAGATTGAGATCCGTCCCATGATGTATCTCGCGCTGAGCTACGATCACCGCGCGGTCGATGGGAAAGAAGCAGTCACGTTTCTCCTTCGGGTGAAGGAATGCATCGACGATCCCGCGAAGCTGCCGCGGGATTTTTGAACGTGGCATGGGCTTCCAGCCCGTGTCTTATCGGCAAGATGCCGAAGCCACAATTCCAGTCTAGGCTGGCACCTCCTCACTATGGATAAATTTGATGTCGTAATCATCGGCTCGGGACCGGGCGGATACGTCGCTGCTATTCGCGCCGCGCAGCTCGGCCTCAAAACCGCGATCGTCGAGAAGGATCCGGAATTGGGCGGCACTTGTCTCAATATCGGGTGCATCCCGAGCAAGGCGCTCCTCTCTTCCAGCGACCATTTCATGTTCGCGAAAAGGGAAGCCGCGAAACACGGCATCGTTCTGCCCAATGTCGTGCTCGATCTTTCCACGATGTTGAAACGCAAAGACAAGGTCGTAAAGACGCTCACGGGCGGCGTGCTTGGCCTGATGAAACTGAACAAGGTGACGACGCTGCCAGGCGTCGGCTCCATCTCGGCTCCAGGACGCGTGAGCGTGACAGGGGCGGATGCCGCCGTCATCGAGGTCGAAGCGAAAAACATCATCATCGCCACCGGCAGCGTTCCCGTGGAACTGCCGAGTATGAAGTTCGACGGGCACACCATCGTCAGCAGCACGGAGGCGCTTTCCTTTCCGGAAGTCCCGAAGAAGCTGCTCGTGATCGGCGGCGGCGCGATTGGCCTTGAGCTCGGTTCAGTCTGGAGCCGGTTGGGTTCCGACGTGATTGTGGCCGAATTTCTCCCGCGCATCGCGCTCGGCTTTGATCTCGAGCTGGCCAACGCGCTGCAAAAAGTACTGACGGCGCAAGGGATGAAGTTTCATCTCGAAACCAATGTCAGCGAGGTGAAAGTGGAAGGTGGACATGCCGTTGCCACCGCCACGAAAGGTGACGAGCAACTTACGTTCGAAGCCGACAAGGTCCTCGTCTCTGTGGGACGCCGTGCCTTCGTGGAAGGCATTGGCGCCGACAAACTCGGCGTCGCGCTCGACGAGCGGAAAAGGATCAAAGTCGATGCGCATTTCCGGACTAATCTGGAAGGCATCTACGCCATCGGCGATGTCATCCCCGGTCCGATGCTCGCGCACAAGGCAGAAGAAGAAGGGATCGCCTGCGTTGAAATGATCGCAGGCAAAGCCGGACATGTGAACTACGACGTCATTCCCGGAATCATTTACACCAACCCCGAGCTCGCTGGCGTCGGTGTGACAGAAGATTTCGCGAAGGAAAAAGGGATGGATGTGCGCGTCGGCAAGTTTCCATTCCGTGCCAACGGCCGCGCCCTCGCGGCGGAAGATGTCGAAGGCTTTGTGAAATTCGTGGCCGACGCGAAGACCGACCGCATCATCGGCGCGCATATCATGTCGCACGCAGCTTCCGATCTTATCGCTGAATGCGTCGCGGTCATGGAATTCGGTGGCAGCGCGGAAGACCTCGGCCGGACGGTTCACGCGCACCCAACCTTGAGCGAAGCAGTGAAGGAAGCGGCTCTCTCCGTGAACAAATCCGCGCTTCACATCGGTAATCGCTAGAGACGCCATGTTCGAGCTGGACGGACTCGACCACGTCGCGCTGACCGTGCGCGATGTCGAACGAGCGGCGGCGTGGTATGTCGAGGTTTTGGGCTTCGAGCGCCGCTTCCCCGGGATGTGGGACGGCGTTCCGACTTTCGTCGGATTAGGCCTGACAGCGATCGCGCTTTTTCCAACGAAGGATAACGTGTCACGCCAGCGGCGCGGCGCGATGATCGAGCATGTCGCCCTGCGCGCCAGCCGGCAAAACTTCGCCGCGGCCCAAGCGCGGCTTCAGTCGCGCGGCGCCGCATTCGAATTTCAGGATCACGAGATTTCACATTCGATCTACTTCCAGGATCCCGACGGCAACCAGCTCGAGATTACCACCTACGAAGTGTAGTTTGCTGGCCGGGAATGAGGCTTGCACGTAAGGTACGTGGCCGTGGAAACTGCGAGGGCGATTCTTTTACGCAAACGCAAGCTGAGCGATACAAGCCTGATCGTCTCCTGGTGCACCGACTCGTTAGGTTGTATCCAGACAGTAGCGAAAGGGGCGCGGCGCGCGAAGAGCGGTTTTGCGGGCAGGCTCGATCTTTTTTTTGAAGCGGAAATCCAGATCGCGCGCAGCCGGAAGTC
>DASYVG010000375.1:0-3458 GCA_035937255.1 Chthoniobacterales bacterium
TGCGAGATTTTATCGCCGCGGCGAAATCCGCTTAATGACTGTTCGCCGGGCCACGGCGAAAGGCGGAGAAAGTGCACGAGGGCTGGTCTGCTTCCTGCTCTAAAGCCTCCAGCAGTCTTCACCTTCCTCATAATCCTATGGCTATCCGTCTAAAACAATTTGTCTGCGGAGCGGTTGCGGCGTTAAGCGCATTGTCCGTCTCGCAAGCGCAGCTGAGCGTGCCCGCGCCTGTGCAGAACCCGAGTCCGGCAGATGCACTCCAGCCGGCCGCGGCGGATGTTACAAAGACGACGACGACAACCTCGTCGGCGCTTCCGCTGGCCAAAACCGGCGACGGCTCACAGATGATGCTGGTGCAAGCCTCTCCGGCGGCGAGCCCTGCCGCCACGACCACCACAACCATCAAACCCGTGCCGGGGACGACGACGGCGCCGGGAGCGGCGACGACCGTACCTGGTATCACACCGTTAAGCTCGGCCGCTGCCGAAACCGATGCTGCGACGGAGAATGGCGGCGTCGGTGTGCGCGAATTCCAAGGCGACGATGTCGGCCAGGTGCTGCGTCTGCTGGCCCGTCAGGCCAAGATCAACATGGTGGTCAGCGAAGTGGTCCAGGGAACCGTCACGATGCGGCTCGAGGACGTCACCGCGCTGCAAGCAGTTGGGATCATCGTGAAAGCGAAGGGTCTTTTCATGGATAAGATCGACAGCGTTTATTACATCAAGACTGGCGCCGAACGCACCGCCGAGCCGACCGAAAGCGACAGCTATCAATTTAGCTACTCGCGGGCGAAGGACACCGCGCCGCTGATCGCCGCGCAACTCTCCAGTAAGGACGCGCCGCAATTCGACGAGCGCACCAACACCATTTTCTTCCGCGAAACCCGCGGGAACATCGACAACATCCGCAAACTTTTGACGCAGATCGATAAGCCCACCAAACAGGTGATGATCGAAGCGCGCCTGGTTGAGGTAAACGCGAATCCAAAGCAGGCCTACGGAATCAACTGGGGAGGCGTGGTTGGCGGACCGACTAACCCGCAAACCATCACTTACGGAGCGCCGAATCCCGCGTTGCCGAAACCTGGTGAAAACGTGCCAACAAACGGCTTTGCTTTAGGCAATCCCGGCAATAATAACTTCTTCGGCAGCCTAGGTCATCTTGGGCTCGGCCAGTTCGCGATTCTCTCGGCACCGCAAATGTCGGTTACTGTGCAAGCGTTGAATGAAGACTCAGACGCGGAGTTTCTCGCCAACCCGCGCGTCGTGACGGCCGATAATCAAGTCGCCAAGATCGAGATCACGCGGAACCAGCCAGTGCCGCAATTGAACTTCAATGAGCAGACTGCGACCGCTGTCTTCGGCGGATTCCAGGACAAGAAATTCGGCAACCGCCTCGAAGTCCGTCCCTCCGTTAACAAGGACAATTTCATCACCCTGAGCGTGAAGCCGGAGATCAGCAATAAAGTGGGTGACGCTACGTTCGTTTTCGCTGGGGCCACGGTGGCGAGCCCGGTGATCGACACCCGTACGCTCGATTCGAACGTTCTGATCAAGAGCGGTGATACACTGGCGATCGGCGGCTTGCTGCAGGATGAGATCACCAAGGGCCGCACCAAAGTGCCAATCATGGGTGACGTTCCCGTTCTCGGTTATTTGTTCCAGAGCCATTCCAATACGCGCACGAAACGCAATCTGCTCGTGTTCGTGACACCAACGATCATCGACTCGCATTACGGAACCGGACTGGAAGATCAGGTAAGCGGAATTCACCATACCGGCGAGGAATTCGCGGATCCAAATGGCTGGAGAAACAATGCCAAGGGCGCGGTTCGCCTGGTTCCCACTGCCAATCGGCAAGTGGTCGCCGATTATCCGAAACCGGGCACGCCGCCGCCGCCGGCGAAGAGCGGCTCCAGTGAGGGTGTCCGCTTCATGAGCACAGCCAAGGATCGGGAGTTCTAAAAATTTGCGAGTGTGGGGTTGAGAGAGGGCGGATTCTCCTGAGAGGTCCGTCCTCTTAGTTTTTCTCGCCTTGTCGAGCCGCTGAAAGGTAAACAGAGAGCCGCTCCCGCAATTGGGTCCGTGCCCGGAAAAGAAGACTCTTGATCGCTGGGACGGATTGATCGAGCACCTCAGCAATTTGTTCGTAGCTCATCTCTTCGTAACGGCGCAGGACCAGCGCCATGCGCTGCGATTTCGGCAATCCCGCGATCGCAGCATCGATCGCATCCTGGAGTTCCCGCTGGAGCAGGGCTGCCTCCGGCGTGGGACCGGCCTCATCCTTGATTTGCAACTCCTCACCTTCGACCGCACTTTGCAAGGGAGACGAAGCATGCCGCTTGCGCCGGCGCATTTCGTTGAAGACAAGGTTGCGCGTAATCTTCAGCAGCCAAGTCGTAAATTTCGCGCGTGGCACATAGCGATGGGCGCTTTTCCACACCCGTAGGAAAACCTGCTGCGCGATGTCTTCCACATCCGAAGTGCTCCCGAGCATTCGCGCCACGGTCCCGCCGACAAGCGTCTTATGACGCTCAACGAGCTCCTCAAACGCCCGCATGTCCCCGCCGCTCACTAAACGCATCAGGCGAACATCCTCCGCATCGCCGTGTAAGACTTGGGGGTCGATCGAGTTACCTTCAGCCATCGTTGAGTTGGACGAAGTGTGAAAAGAAATCGTCAAAAACTTTACGCATGGTTCGCCTCAAGCGGGTCGTTTCGGTTGCAACCGATTGCCGCCGCGTGCATCATCAGTCGTGCATAAATTCTGCTTTCCTTCTATTCGAGCATGAATCTGTCACTGATCCCGTCTGACCTTCAGGGCATTGCCGCAAAGGTGCAAAGCGCTCAGAGGATTACCGAAGCGGATGCGCTCCAGCTCTATCGTTCGAACGAGCTAAACGCGCTCGGCATTCTCGCCAGCGCCGTGCGGGCCCGGAAGAATGGGAATGCCGCCACCTATATTCTCAATCGTTACATCAACTACTCGAACATCTGTGTGCTTTCCTGCCAGTTCTGCGCCTTCGCGGCCAAAAAGCGGGATGCGCATGCATTTGAAAGCTCGATCGACGAGATCGTAGCCGCCGTCGAGGAAGGACTGGCCGTCGGCATCACCGAGGTCCACATGGTCGGTGGACTGCATCCGACGCTGACAAAGGAATGGTATCTGGATTTGCTCGGCCGCTTACGCGCACTCGATCCGAATCTTCACATCAAAGCCTTCACGGCCATCGAGATCAGGCATCTGGCGAAACGGATTTTCAAAAGATCCATCCCGGATACGCTCGCGCTTCTGCGTGGGGCCGGGCTCGGTTCCCTCACGGGTGGTGGCGCCGAGATTTTCGATCCGGCGGTTCGCGATGAGTTATGCCGCGGAAAAGAGAGCGCCGCCGAGTGGCTCGAAGTTCACCGTCTCTGGCACGGCATGGGCGGTCGCAGTACATGCACCATGTTGTACGG
>DASYVG010000376.1:0-4353 GCA_035937255.1 Chthoniobacterales bacterium
CTTGCAGCGCGCCTTGCAGCGACGCGTGCTGGTGATTCAACCCGTTGAACATCATGCGGAGAACCGGATCGCGCGAACCACGCGAGAGGCGCGACGCTTCCGCCACGTCGCCGGTCTCGATGGCGGTGAAGACTTTCTCGATGCGCTTGGGGTCGCGGCGCGTCCAGCGCATTAGCCACCAGCAAATGCGCTCGATCACGACCGCGATGGCGGTGATCGACACCAGCAGGATTGGCCACATGATGGGGCCGCCTTTGTTGAAATTATCGATGAAGAAGTTGCCTGTCTCCTTGCGACCTTCGGTGCCCGGAGCACCAGGGCTGGCGCTCGCGCCAGGAGAAGTGGTGGCGCCGGGAGCCGCAGGCGTCGCAGCTAATGCCGGCGAAGTCGCCATGCCCGGGGACATTGCAGGCGGATTTCCGAGAGCAGGGTTACCCGCAGCGGGCGGTACCCCTGCGGCACCCACAGATGCGCCGGGAGCTGTCACCGCTGGAGCGCCGGGAGCAGGCGGAACGCCCGCGGGATTGCCAGCGGCAGAGTTGGTTGGCGCCGGATTGGTGGCGGCCGCAGCCGGAGCTCCGGGTCGCGCCAGCGGAGTGGAAGCAGGCGGAGCGGGAGGAGTTTGCGCAAAGGCAGTGAGCGCGAAAGCGATCGAGCAGAGTGAGGCTGAGAGCAGTGTTTTCATATTGGACGCGGTGGCCGGATATCGGCGTGTTTGAGTAGCAACTTCCTCCTTTATTCCAAAGCGAGTCCCTTCGAGTCGAGCAAAACTTTTCACCTTTAGTCTCTTCTACATTCGCTTGTCGGAACGTTGCTTATCTATTTCGCATCCCGTTGCTTCGAGGGATGTAACGCAACGATTCAAATTCGCGATCGGGCACGTTTTTATTCGTCTGCGCGCAGGGAGACGCGATTTTGCAGCTTCGGCCAATCGCCAATGCTTGCTTCAAGTTGATCGCCCGGGCGGATCGGACCAACGCCGGAAGGCGTGCCGGTTAGAATCAAATCCCCCGGCACCAAGGTAAGGTTCTGGCTCGCAAACGACACAATTTCCGCCACCGAATAAATCATCTGCGAAGTGCGCGCCTGCTGTCTTGCCTCGCCATTTTGCCGCAGCGTGATCGGCAGATCGTCCACCTCCACACCGGTGTAAACGAACGGTCCCACGGGCGTGTAGGTGTCGAACGATTTGCAGCGCGCGAATTGTTTCTCGGTCTTTTGTAGATCGCGGTCGCTGATGTCCTCGCCAATCGTGTAGCCGAAGACGTGATCGAGGGCGCGTTCCACCGGCACGTTCTTGGCGGGCGCTCCGATCAGAACGCCGAGCTCGACTTCGAAGTCGGTCTGATGCTCCGGGTACGCAATCTCAATATTGCCGTCGTGCGGCAGCAACGAGGTCGGCGCTTTGAACCAAATCAGCGGCGTGCCGAGCGGCATCCGCTTCATCTCGGCGATGTGATCGGCGTAATTCAAGCCCACCGCAATCAACTTCGAGGGAGCGACCGGAACGTCGATCTCGACCATTTCGAGCTTTGCAACTTCTCCCGTCGCTTCGACGTCGACCCAATACGGGTTTTCCAAAATGTGGACTTCTTCGCCGACTAGTTCGCCGTAGAAAAACTCGCCGCCTAATCTGAATCCGCCGAAGGTGCGCATGCGGAATCCACAGATTACACAGATTGGCGCAGATAAAAGGCTGGGAACTCTCGTTCGGAATCTGCGAATCTGCGGACGACAAGGCCGCTCACCTTATTTCGTCGCAATCCCAACAAAATCGCGCACCGTTTTCAACTCGGAAATTGAAAATGCGCTGCCGTTGGCACGGCTGAACCAGAAGCCGCTGGATGATCCACCATCCAAATTAAGAGCGCGCTGAACTTTGAAGTCGGCCCCGGCCAGCGGCGCGGTCGCGAGAATTTGCGAGAGCTGCGCTAGCGACACTTCCGAACACAAGCCCAAAGCAGCCCGGTCGCTTCCGACCACGGCGAAGGTGCGGCGCGCTGTGCGCGTCCCATCCAAACCCTTCACAGGGCGGCCAGCGTCGACCAGCAACGGTCCGCATTGCAACGCCGAGTACGGGTTGCGCCGCCGCGAGTACTCACCGGTGCGAACGATCTGCGTGGATTCCGGTGAAGAGATCAACACGCCAGTCAGCAATCGCGCGCGCACGAGCGGCCGGATCATCCGGCCATCGATAATGCGCAGCCCGAGTGGCCCGAAATTCGGATCAAAATATCCTCCGTTCACTCCCGCCAGGCAGCCGCTCGCCGGCATGGCCGCGGCCAGGTCCGACGAACCGTTCGGGTTGTCGATCACCCGCACCATATTTGATTTGGCTGAAAACAGCGCCAGCTCGACCGTGGCTCCGTCGCTCGTGGCCGGATCTTCCAACTGGACTTGCCGATGAACGACTCCGGGCGCCGTCGCATTTTCGCTGCGAGATGACTTTTCGATCCACCCGGCCGGCGCATGGGGTGCGGCGGCGAGCAGGATGGCGACGGCAATCAGACTGGGTTTCATCTCCATTCCAATCTGTGGTGGAAGCGTTCTAACGCCACGCCGCGCTTACGCTTTAGCGCCGTGCTTCTGGAGCAACGCCTGGAAGCGCGAATCTTCGCGTATCGAGTCAAAAATTGGATTTATCTTCAACACCGGCACAGTGACCGTGCTCGGCCGGCTCAACAGTCCGTCCAGAATTTCCACCGCGCCGGCGGTGTCGCCCATGATGGCGTGAACTTCCGCGGCGGACTCCGTGATTTCGGGGCCACCAAATGCATCCTTGCTCTCCGGAAGCAACTCGGCGGCGCGCTTGATTTCAGCCAGGGCGCCGTCTTTTTCACCGAGCCAGGCGAGCGATTCGGCGAGCCGGGCGTGAGCCGAAGCATCGTCCGGGGCTTGTTTAAGCTCAGCCGCGGCAAAATTTTGGGCTTTCAGAAACGCGGCGCGCGCTCCGGCGTCGTCTTGTGCTGCTTTTCGCGCAACTCCGATCACAGAATACTTGGAACACAAGGCACCAGGGTAACTCGCGAGCTGATCGTCACCGATGCGGTCCGCTTCCCGGGAGGCGTCCGCAAACTTGCGTTGCAACAACAAGATGCTGCTGCGGGCGATGCCGAGCTTCATCGTCTTGTCAGCGCCGGCCGGAAGCTTCTCGAGCATTGCTAATCCTTTTTCCGCCACACTGAAGTCGCCCTTCTCTTCAATGGCCAGCTTCGCTTTGATTTCCCAAAGGCCGAACGAATTCGGATCGACTTGCAGACCGCGGTCAATTGTTCGGTTGGCGGCTGCAAAATCTCGCGTCATTTCGTAATTGATCGCCAGAGTTTGCAGCGGCCACGGATCTTTCGGATTCAGGTTCGTTGCTTTCTCGAGATTCGCAGTCGACTCGGCCCAGCGCCCCTGCCGTCTCTGAATCGCGCCAATGGCAAGAAAAACTTCCGCTTCGTTCGGCAAGCCCTGCTGCGCGATCAAAATTCCTTCAGCGCGGTCTGATAATTATTGTCGCAGTAGTAGTAGGAAAATCCCAGGGCGAGATGCGCTTCCGGCAGATCTGGTTGCAATTGCAGAGCCTGCTCGGCCAAAGTGCGCGCTTTTTCCCGGCGCGCCGGCGTTCGCTCGAAAGTATGCACGATCCAGCTTTCCAGCTGCGAGTAGCCCGCGAAAGCGAGGGCAAATTTCGGATCCAGCTGCACGGCGCGCTCGTAGAGTTGTTCTCCCTGTTTCAGTTTCTCGAGGTCCTCATAGTCGTTGTGAAAATTGTGCGCTTGCACAAAAGCGAGATACGCTTCGCCATTCTCGGTTGGCCTGCGTGTCATCATCGCTTTTTCAGTCAGCGAAAGCTTGGCTTGGAGTTCGGCCGCGATTTTTTGCGCGAGATCGGTCTGAATGGCGAAAACGTCGGTCAGATCGCGGTCGTAATTGCTGGCCCAAAGATGCTCGTCGTTGGTTGCGTTGATCAGCTGCACATTTACCCGCACCCGATTTCCTTCGCGACGAATGCTGCCTTCCAGAATCGTGGAAACGCCAAGCGCCTTGCCAATTTCACGAACGTTCGGCGCCTTTCCCCAGTAAGACATGACTGAGGTGCGGGAAATCACCTTGAGATCGCCGATTTTCGAAAGGAAGAACAGCGATCGATTTGTCGATCTTTCGCGCCGACGCTTTGGGCAGCAAAAAGAAGCCTGCGGCGGCTGAAACCATCACGCCGGCCGTACACAGCACGATGATGTTTCTTCGGCTGCGCGCGGGCGCCGAACTCACTTCCGCCGGCGGCGTCGCGCGAATGCCCCCGGGTGTTACATCAAACGCCCATGCCAGAATTAGCGCGATCGGAAACCCGATGAGCAGCAGCAC
>DASYVG010000377.1:0-1786 GCA_035937255.1 Chthoniobacterales bacterium
TTTCGTGCCGCCGAAACAGAGGACATCCACGCCAACTTCCCATGTAATACTTTTCGGCTCGCAACCGAGAGCGGCGACCGCATTCGCAAAACGAGCCCCATCCATGTGCACCCGCATGGAATGCGTCTGGGCGAATTCCGCTACGGCCCGCAGCTCATCACGAGTATAGACAGTACCGAGCTCGGTCGATTGGGTCACGCTTAGCACGAGCGGTTTTGGGGAATGCAGGTCACGATGCCGCGCGAGCGCAGCCTCCACTTGTGCGAGCTCCAGTTTTCCGTTCGGGCCAGGAGTCGGAATCACCTTCGCGCCGCCGGAGAAAAACTCTGGTGCGCCGCATTCGTCCGTTTCGATATGCGCAAATTCATGACAGACGATGCTATGAAACGGCCGGCAAAGTTGGGCGAGGGCGAGCGAATTCGCAGCCGTGCCGTTGAACACAAAAAAGACGTCGCAATCCGTCTCGAAAATTCCGCGCACTAATTCGCATGCGCGGCGGGTCCAACGATCTTCTCCATAGGATGCGATCTCCTCGGCATTCGCCTCCTCTAACGCCGCCCACGCCGGAGGGCAGACTGCCGCGGTGTTATCACTCGCAAACTCGTATCGTTCAACCTTCGTTTCCATCGGAGGAATTGCGTACGCGAGCTCTCCGCGCCCCGCAACCGCGCGTTCATCGGCCGAAGTTCGCCTGTACAAAAGATCGCCTGGCGGAAGCTTTCCCAAGTCCTATGACCCGGGTTCCGCCAGGCAAATCCCTTCCCTTTGCTCCCTAACCTCTATGTGCAACCCCGCAGCAGAAAAAACAGCAACAGCACTGGTATCGGAATCCCGAGCAGCCACAGCAGAATGTAACCGGCGGCGCCTGCCTGCTTAATACGATTTTTGATTTTCATAACGATATTAGCTTCGCGCTGACACCATCATTTCGGATGCCAAACGTCAGCTGCATGTGTCTGGCAAAAAATCCTTCCCGCCGCCGACCAATCCTCATCTGTTCTTTCGCTGTACCGTCACCAGGCACGCGAACCGCGACGATCTCGCGAGTAGAATCGTTTCGATGCGCCTCCTGAAAAGGCCGGCGACGCACTGAGCTGCTGCAAGTCCCCCTTCAGGCCCGAGATTCAGGTTCCAAGGCCGCCGCGATAAACCGATTTGTCCGCATGCGTGCGCAACAATCGACCAGCTCCGCATGTTGCGAACCAAAGGCGCCGGATTATTATCGCGCATGAGTTCCGTGCAGTTGGAAATCGAGCAGCGCGGCGGGCGCATTCTTCAGCTCGTCGATCAGCATCCCGAATCGATTTTCAGCAAGGCCGGGTTTTACCAGCGCATGATGGCTTTCTCGATGCGCGACGAGCATTTCAAAGTGCAGATGTTTCGTTTCGTCGACGTGCTCGCATCCCTCCGCCGTTCCGGAGAAATCGTCCAGCATCTCGACGAATATTTTGCCGATATGCGCAATGGCTTTACGCCCGTGCTGCAAGCCGGGTTGCGCGCGGCCCACGTCGTTCCGTGGATCACCGCCTTTGTTTTGCGCCGCAATGTCTCCGGCATGGCGCGGCAATTTATCGCGGGCCGCAATTCCGCCGACTTGATGAAAAGCCTGCGCCGCAGCCGCCAACACGGCATCGGCTTCACCGTCGACTTGTTAGGCGAAGCGGTCGTGAGCGAACAGGAAGCGGACGAATACGCCGCGCGCTGCTTCCATCTGCTCGATGGACTTGCGGAACAAACCCGCGGCTGGACTGACCCGCTCGGCAAGAACACCGAGCTGTTCCCGGTC
>DASYVG010000378.1:0-2456 GCA_035937255.1 Chthoniobacterales bacterium
GAGCCTGGAGCGTCCAGGAGCCGCCGCTGCTTTGGTCCCAGAGCGACCAAAACACCGCGACGAAAACGTAAACCATCGCCAGCCGCAGCAGGGCGCCCAATCCTTCCTTGCTGAACATCTGCTTGATAAAGCCGAGGCCCGCCGCTGGCACGTGGACCATCTTCTTTCGGCCGGCCCAAAAGAAAATCGTCGCAATCACCATCGCGACGCCCGGAATGCCGAAGGCCCAGCGCGGGCCAAAGCGCGGATCGGCCAGAAGGAACGGACAAGCAATCGTCGAGATAAAGGAACCGGCATTAATCGAAAAGTAAAACCAGCCAAACATCTTCGAGAGCAGGTGTTTGTTGGATTCGCCAAACTGGTCACCGACGTTGGCGGAAACGCACGGTTTGATTCCGCCGGAACCGAAGGAAATGAGGCCGAGCCCGATCAACAGACCGAGCCTCGTGTCATTCATTGCGAGTGCGAAATGACCGAAGCAGTAAACGATCGAGAGCCAGAAAATCGTCTGATATTTTCCGATGAAACCCTCGGCGAGAATCGCCCCGAGGATGGGGAGAAAATAAACTGCCGAGACGAAGAGCGCGAAGTTCTGTCGCGCCTCCGCTTCGCCCATATGATCCGAAGCGCCGCTGCTGGTGACGAGATATTGCGTCATGAACACAATCAGGATCGAGCGCATCCCATAGAACGAGAAGCGCTCGGCGGCTTCGTTCCCGATGATGTAAGGCACACCAGGCGGCATCGTGCTGATGTTCGGCGGCGTGGTAGCGTATTTTGTCTTGGCCATGCGGAGGTTAACTGCGAAGCGCGCTCAGACGCGGACTACGGTTTCTTAGCTTCGGGGAAAAAATTGACCGGCGTGGCGGTCGCGCCCGCGGCGGGCGAGGCCCCGGTTTCCGATTTGGAATTTGCTTCCGCGCGTTCAGCTTTGGCCGGATCGGCAGATTGACCTTCGGGCAATTCGGCGAGGTGATGCCGTTCGCAGGAACAGAAAAAAATGAGCGCGACCGCGGCGACGAACGACGCGCACTGACGAAGCGGCAATCTCATGCGAGGGCGAGTGTAGGTGGTATTCTTCGCGCGCTGCAACTAAAAGCGCGCGGTCGCGACTCTATGAGATTCGGGTGACGAAACGAATCCGCGTGCGCCGTATTGAATTGAAAGCAACGCCCGTCCGTTTACTATCTGCCCCGTGGCACGCTCGGTAAAAAATAGCGCTTGGAACGAAGTGTTTGCGCTCCTTTTGCTGGGAGCGGGCACGTTGCTCTTTCTGGCGCTTATTTCGTACGCGCCCAAAGACTTGCCGTCTTGGGTGCCGTTCAGTTACCTGTCGCCGCCCAATTCGACGGCCCAGAATTTCATTGGCCCGCTCGGCGCGGTCATCGCTGGTTTCTGTTATTTGATGATCGGCGCGGCCTCCTATCTTTTGGCGGCAGTGTTGCTTGGATTCGGCGTCGCCAAATTGTTTTACGCCAAACTGCAGGTCGCGAAGCGAGCGGGCTGGATCGCACTTTTTATCGTTTCCGGGGCGTGTCTGCTGCATCTGCAGCACCATTTCCTGCGTGATTGGCATTCGCGTTTTAATATTCAGGGACCGGGCGGGTGGGTCGGCTCTTACTTCGGCCGGCAGTTGTTGCAACAAATGATGGGCCGCGTCGGCTCGCTCATCCTCCTCAGTGGCCTCTACGTGACGAGTTTGATCCTGATGACGGGCCTCCGTCCGATCCATCTTGTGCGGGAGTCGGTCGCGAGCACCCATCGAGCAATCGTCGCATTTCGCGATTGGCGTCTGAAGCGCAGGCTTCGGCACGCTGACGTCAAGGGTCAGCTCGATATCAACCAGCGTGAACTCGCAAAACAGCAACGCTCCATCGAGCGCCAGCTGAAAAAGAAGGGCGCGCCGTTCGCCGAGACGCCGGGGTCGTTCATGTCGCCGGAGGAACTCGCCCGTCGTCCAAAGCCGAACATCGTGGACACGACCGCGTGGCCGGTAGAGTCAGAGGCGCGCAAGAAACCGTCGCTGGCGGAGTTGCGCGGCGAAGCGAAGAAATCGAAGACCTCCGTCGGCCTAACGAGTGGGAACTGGGACGCAGAGCATTATGCGCTGCCGGGCTTCGATTTGCTTGACGAACACGATACGGAAGGCCGCACCGCGACCGATCCGGCAGAGCTGGAGCGCATTCAGCAGACGCTGATCGAAACGCTCGGGCAATTCGGGATCGCGGTCGCGCCGGGCGACATCACGAAAGGCCCGACAATTACGCGCTACGAAGTCTATCCGGCCAAAGGCGTGCGCGTGGACAAAATTGTCGCGCTCGAGCGGGATCTGGCGCGCGCAACGCGAGCGGAGCGGATCAACATTCTCGCACCAATCCCCGGCAAGGACACCGTGGGGATCGAGCTGGCCAACAGCCGAAAAGTCAAAGTCACCCTTCGCGAGCTGATGCAATCCG
>DASYVG010000379.1:0-2325 GCA_035937255.1 Chthoniobacterales bacterium
CAACGCCATGTCGACACCGGCATGGGCTTCGAACGCGTGACTGCCATGATCCAAGGCACAAAAAATTTCACGGATTTCTCCCGTCCGATTTCCAATTATGCGACCGATATTTTTCGTCCGATCTTCGACGAAATCGAGAAACTGAGCGGGAAAAAATACGCGAGCACGCTGCCGCGTTCGGCGGATCGCGGAGAGCACGCGCCCTCGCGTGCGGGAGTCGACGCCCCATCGAACGCCTCATCTGGCGAGGCGCCGGCGGCAACACCCGAGGCGGGTGTGCTCCCCGGAACCGAGAAGGAGAATATTGACGTGGCATTTCGCGTCATCGCCGATCACATCCGGACGTTAAGCTTCGCAATTGCCGACGGAATTCAACCGAGCAACGAAAGCCGCGGCTACGTTCTGCGCCGTATTCTGCGCCGGGCAGTCCGTTACGGTCGCACGCTCGGTTTTCACGAACCGTTCTTCTACAAACTCGTCGAGGTCCTTATCCGCACAATGGGCGACGTCTTCCCCGAACTGCGCGCAAAACAGCAAGTCATCTGCGGCACGATCCGGCGAGAGGAGGAGGGGTTTAACAGGACCTTGGATAAGGGTCTTGAAATTCTAGACGATGACATCTCACTCGCGATTCAGACGGTGGCGAGTGAGAAACGGGAACTGCGTCGGGTGTTGATCCGCAACAAGAATCTTCGCGCGAATCCGCCCGTTCGCGATCTACGTCACGGCTTGGCAGTCCGAGACGACGAGCCAGCAGTTGAGTTTGAGGTTCAAGACGCGAACGGAGGTCGCTTCGATAAGATCTTGGGGGGAAGACCGGTGATTCATGGCCAGGAGGCTTTCGATCTTTACGACACATACGGCTTCCCGTTTGACCTAACCGAGCTAATTGCGCGTGAGCGCGGACTCACGGTCGACAAAGAAGGTTTTGAGGGATTGATGGAGCAGCAGCGTTCGCGCGCGCGCCAGTCGCAGAAAAAAACCGCGATCGAGGTCTCGCAGATCAGCGCGAAAGCGCCGACGCATTTTCTCGGTTACGAGCACGAACACACGGGTGCGGATGTGCAGAAGATCGTGTCGACGAAGGAGGGATCGGTTGTTATTCTGAACAACTCCGTCTGTTATGCTGAAATGGGCGGACAGGTTGGCGATACCGGCGAGCTCGCGCGCGACGGGGAAGCCTGGCGCATAACAAACACGCAGAAGTCGGGCGGCGCTTGGCTGCATTTCATCGATAGCGACAATGCTCCAGCTGTCGGTGAACACGTCACGGTGCGTTACGAGATATCGCGGCGTCGCGCGATCGAGCGCCATCACACGGCGACCCATCTCTTGCATTGGGCGTTGCACGAAATCGTGTCGCGCGACGCGGTGCAGAAGGGGAGCTACGTGGGCCCCGAGAAGTTGACGTTCGACTTCTCCAGCGCGGCGCTCAGCTATCAGCAGGTCCGCGAAGTCGAGAAACTCGTGAACGAGCGGATCGCTGAGAACGCAAGCGTGGCGTGGACGGAAATTCCTTACGCGGAGGCGAAGAAGCGCCCTGACATCCAGCAGTTTTTTGGCGATAAATATGGCGACGCGGTCCGCGTGGTGCAGATCGGCGGCGAGCCAACCGCACTTAACGGCTACTCGATGGAACTTTGCGGCGGCACGCATGTGCGCGGCACGGGCGAGATCGGCTGGTTCAAAATCGTGAGCGAGTCGGCGATCGCGGCCGGCGTTCGGCGAATCGAAGCCGTCGCCGGCGATGAAGTGCTGAAATGGGCCGAGCAGGAAGCGGCGCGACAGCAGGAGAAGTTTGAGATGTTGTCGCGGAAGAAACCTGGCATTGCCCGGCTGCCAGATTTCATAAACAGCGAGAACGCGTCGGCTGCAGTCGAATCAATCGAAGCGCGCGCCGCGCATCTGAAGCAATTGGATGCAGAAGTTCACGAGTGGGAGAAGCAGCAAGGCAAGGCAGCAGAAGCGGAACTGCGCAGCCGCGCCACCGCGATCGCCAATCAACTGGCGGAGTCGCATTCGGGCGCCAGTTCGTGCATTACGGAAATCCCGGACGCGGATGGCGCGTTGCTGCAGGCGGTCGCCGACGCATTAAAGACAAAGCTGAACGTGCCGATCCTTCTCGCCGGTACCACCGACGGTCGCGTCGATCTCGTCGTGGCGGTTCCCAAAGTTCTCACATCAAAGATTCGCGCGAACGAAATCATTCAACAGATCGCTCCCATCGTCGGCGGCAAAGGCGGTGGCCGGGCGGATAGCGCACGGGGCGCGGGCCGCGACGCCAGCAGGATTGCCGAAGCGTTGGCGCATGCGCGGAAGTTGATC
>DASYVG010000380.1:0-2096 GCA_035937255.1 Chthoniobacterales bacterium
GGGAAACTTGCCGGCATCTTGTCGATGAACGACGTGGCGCTGAAAGCGCAGGGCAACGGCACGGCGGAACTGTCGGCGCAGGATGTGGAAAATACGCTGCGCGCGATCTGCGCTCATCCCGTTTACACCCTGGCGCAGCCGTTCAAGCAGCCCGCAACGCGGTCGGGCGTGTCCGTGAAAGCCTAACGGCGCTTTGTCCGTAGCAAGATTTCGGCTTCGATGATTCCGGAACTTCCAGATCTCGTCCGCTCGGCTTGCCAGCCTCTGCTCGGATCGCCTAACGACTACGATGCGTTGCTCGAGCTGGTGGGTGAAGCGCGCTTTGTATTGCTCGGCGAAGCCAGCCACGGCACGCATGAGTTTTATCGCGAACGCGCTCAGATCACGAAACGGCTCATCGTCGAGCGTGGCTTTCGAGCGGTCGCAGTGGAGGCCGATTGGCCGGACGCCTTCCGCGTGAACACGTTCGTGCGCGGCGCGGGCGACGATGCGGACGCGGAAGAATCGCTCAGCGGCTTCAAACGTTTTCCGCATTGGATGTGGCGCAATGCGGACGTGCTCGATTTCGTTGGCTGGCTGCGCGAACACAACGAGAGGGAGCGCACGGACGATCGAAAGTGCGGCTTCTACGGTTTGGATCTTTACAGCCTGCACGCGTCGATCGAGGCGGTGCTCGGCTATTTGAACAAAGTTGATCCCGGAGCCGCGGCTCGCGCGCGTCGTCACTACGATTGTTTCACTCATTTCGGCAGCAGCATGGAGACGTATGGACGGTTCGCCGGGCTGGGAATCACCTCTAATTGCGAAGACGAAGTGGTCAACGAATTGGTCGCGCTCCGTTCCAAAGCAATGGAATACCTGCAGTGTGACGGGCAGGTCGCGGCCGACGCTTATTTTTGCGCGGAACAAAACGCGCTCGTCGTGCGCCACGCAGAGCAATACTACCGCACGATGTTCCGGCGGGAATACTCGTCCTGGAACCAGCGCGATACTCACATGATGGAGTCGCTCGTTCGCCTAACGAATCATCTGGAACTGCAGCGCACGCCGGCGAAGATCGTCGTCTGGGCGCACAACTCGCACCTGGGCGATGCGCGCGCCACGCAGATGAGCGAGCGCGGCGAACTCAACCTCGGCCAGCTCGTGCGCGAGCGTTTCCGGCGCGAGGCGGTGCTGATCGGTTTCACCACCCACAGCGGCACGGTCACCGCGGCATCGGATTGGGACCAGCCCGCCGAGCGCAAGAACGTTCGTCCGGCGCTAGCTGACAGCTACGAAGAGCTGTTTCATGAAATTGAGCATCCCCGTTTCTGGCTCGATCTGCGCAGCGACCCGAAAGTCGCCGCCGCGCTCCGCGCTGAAAAACTGGAGCGCGCCATCGGCGTGATCTATCGCCCCGAGACGGAGTTGCAGAGTCACTACTTCAACGCATGTCTGGCTGACCAATTCGACGCCGTGCTGCACTTCGATCACACCCGCGCGGTCGAGCCACTCGAGCGCACGGTCGAATGGGAAGTCGGTGAAGTGGAAGAAACCTTCCCAAGCGGATTATGAAAACAAAAACAGGCAAACAACTGGCCGAACCAGGAGCACAGCCTCAGGTGCCGGACAAAATCGTCGAGTCGGAAAAGCTCACGAAGAAATATCGGAGGCAAACGAAAAACGCGCCGCCCGAGCGTCGGATCGTGAACCGCTTCCGCGAATCTCATCGCGAACCGGGAGTAAATCCGCCGCGGGGCCAATAGCAGATCGTGAGCGTCGCCGAAAGCGCAGTCGCCGAGCTGCGGGAAGTGTCGTTGCGCTTCGGCGCGAAATGTGTCCTCGATCATGTCTCGCTCGCGGTGAAGGCGCAGGAGCGTCTGGTCATCATCGGCCAGAGCGGCGCCGGTAAGACGACCATCCTCCGTCTGGTCCTGGGAATTTTACCGCCGACGGAGGGATCTGTTTTTGTTAAGCAGCACGAGGTCGCGCGTCTGGCGCCAGACGAGTTGCAGCAGATCCGCACGCGCATCGGCATGGTTCACCAGGACGGCGCGCTGCTGAGTTCTCGCGACGTGCGCGGGAATCTCGCGTTGCCGCTCGAGGAACTGACCGAC
>DASYVG010000381.1:0-2003 GCA_035937255.1 Chthoniobacterales bacterium
AGCGGATGCTGGAAGCGATGATTCGCACCGCTGAGCAAATCTTTCCCGACGCCATTTTCGCCGTGCACCTCGACCACGGCGATGAGGAGACTTGCTACGATTGCATCGACTCCGGCTTCTACAGTTCCGTCATGATTGACGCCAGCCACGAAGCTTTCGATGAGAACGTCGCGATCACAAAACGTGTCGTGGATCGAGCGCACGTTAAGGGCATCAGCGTTGAGGCGGAACTCGGGATGCTGGGCGGTGTGGAAGAAGATATCAAGGTGGATGAGAAGCATGCCTGCCTAACGAACCCAGTTGAGGCGGTCGAATTCATCAAGCAGACCGGTTGTGATTCATTGGCGGCCGCGATCGGGACCAGCCACGGCGCTTATAAATTTAAAGGCCAGCAGTCACTGCACTTCGAAGTTATCGAGCAGATTCGGGACAACGTGAAGGCGGATGGTCTGCCACCGGTGCCGATCGTAATGCACGGCAGCAGCAGCGTGCCGATTTCGGAAGTGGAACGCATCAATGCGGCCGGCGGCAAACTGGACCCAAGCGCGCGCGGTGTGGATGAAGAAGAATATCTTCCCGCCGCGAAGCTCGGCGTTACCAAAGTGAACATCGACACAGATGGACGCCTCGTCTGGACCCGGGTTCATCGCGAATATTTCCGCGATCATCCCGCGGAATTCGATTTTCGGCCGCCGGGCAAAATTTTCGTGCAGGAGTATGCAAACTTCATTGCGCACAAAAACGAGAAGCTCGGGTCCGCGGGCCAGCTGGATGCGGTGCGCGCGAGCGTTGCTTCGTAGTCTCATTGGCTGACGGGCTCGGCAGAGCGCTCTCCCCTTGACCTTTACGCTTCAGGAGCTGGCCGCGATTTCCGGCGGAGAAGTGCGCGGTGACGCGACGCAGACGATAACCGGGGCGGCGTCCCTGGCCGAAGCCACCGCCGGAGAAGTCACCTTCTACGGCAATCCAAAGTACATGCCGCTTCTGCGGAAAACGCGCGCCTCCGCGGTATTCGTTCCACTCGACTTCAGTGAAAAAACCACTGCCACGCAAATTTCCGTCGCCAATCCGGCCAAAGCGTTCGAACAAATCGTCCTTCGGCTCGCGCCCAAGCCGATCACGTTCGCACCCGGCGTTCACCCCAGCGCAGTAATTGCCGCCGACGCGAAACTCGGCGCGCGCGTTTCAATTCAGCCCTACGCCGTCATCGAATCGGGTGCTGAGTTAGGCGATGGCGTGGTGATCGGTGCGCATAGCTACGTCGGACATGAGACGACAATCGGGGCCGATTCGTTGATCTACCCGCATGTCACCATCCGAGAAAGGACGCGGGTCGGCGCGCGCGTCGTGATTCACAGTGGAGCGGTCGTCGGAGCCGATGGATTCGGTTTCGAAATGGCAGGCGGGCGGCAGCAGAAGGTGCCGCAGCTCGGGATCGTTCAGATCGATGATGACGCTGAGATCGGCGCGAATACGACGATTGATCGCGCGCGCTTTGGTCGCACTTGGATTCAAGAGGGAGCGAAGATCGATAACCTCGTGCAGATCGCGCACAACGTCGTCATCGGCCGGCATTCGGTGGTCGCGGCGCAGACTGGATTCGCGGGAAGTTCGCGTGCGGGTGATCATGTACTAATTGGCGGCCAGGTCGGCGTGACGGGCCACGTTGAAATCGGCGATCGTAACGTAATCGCAGCGAAGACCGGCGTGTCGAAAAACCTGCCTGCCGATGGCGGGACTTGGTGGAGCACGCCGGCGACGCCCTTGCGAGAAGCTAAGGAGCAGCTGGCGTGGATTCACAGACTCGGAAAGCTTTTCGAGCGCGTGAAGAACATCGAACGCAAGCTCGGGATTTAGAAGATCCCAGCGGGATTACGGCCAGCAACTCTCTGACCGACGTACACGGCAAATCTCGCGAGTGCGCTAGCGAATTTCCGGGCTCGTAAGTCGCCTCGTCTCTCCAGCCTCGAGTCGCGTCAACTTGGCAAGGGATGTGCTTATAG
>DASYVG010000382.1:0-2189 GCA_035937255.1 Chthoniobacterales bacterium
ATCGCCGCCGCACTCGCAAACGTCGACGATCGCGATAACTGGCGGGTGCACTTCGCGGACACGATGCGTGGCGGCCAGTATCTCAACAACTGGCGCATGGCGGAGCTGCACGCGAAGGAAGCGCCCGACCGGGTCCGCGAACTGGAAGCGTGGGGCGCGGTTTTCGATCGAACAAAGGATGGCCGAATTCTCCAGCGAAATTTCGGGGGACATAAATATCCGCGGCTTGCGCATGTCGGCGATCGCACCGGTCTGGAGATGATCCGGACCTTGCAGGATCACGGAATCCATCAAGGCATCGACGTGCACATGGAATGCACGGTTCTGACGCTGCTGAAAGATGGCGAGCGCGTGGTCGGCGCGTTTGGCTACGATCGTGAGCGCGGACGTTTCAAAGTCTTTCGCGCGAAAGCGGTGGTCCTGGCGACGGGCGGGATTGGCCGCGCCTACAAAATCACGAGCAACAGTTGGGAATATACCGGCGACGGTCACTCACTGGCCTATGATGCAGGAGCGGAATTGATCGACATGGAATTCGTGCAGTTCCATCCGACTGGCATGGTGTGGCCTCCGAGCGTCCGCGGCATTCTCGTGACCGAAGGAGTGCGCGGCGAAGGCGGGATCCTGACGAACAAGGACGGGCAGCGCTTCATGTTCGGTGACATTCCCGAGAACTACAAAGCTCAGACAGCCGAGAGTGAAGAGGAAGGCTGGCGTTACTGCCAGGGAGATAAGAATGCGAGGCGTCCGCCGGAACTATTGACACGCGATCACGTCGCGCGCGCGATCGTGCGGGAGATCAAAGCGGGTCGCGGCAGTCCGCACGGCGGCGTTTATCTGGACATCGCATGGATTAAGAAGAGGCTTTCGAACGCTGAGGAACACATCAAGCGCAAGCTGCCGAGCATGTATCACCAGTTCAAGCAGCTCGCCGACATCGACATTACGCAGCAGCCGATGGAGGTCGGCCCGACGACGCACTATGTGATGGGAGGAATTCGCGTGGATTCGGATACACAAATGTCACGCGTGCCGGGATTATTCGCGGCGGGCGAATGCGCGGCCGGAATCAACGGCGCGAATCGTCTCGGCGGAAATTCCCTGTCCGATCTGCTGGTGTTCGGAAAGCGCGCGGGCGAGTTCGCCGCGAAGTTCGCGCAAGAGAACGTATTGGGCGCGGTCGACAATCGCGCGACCGATCAAGCGTCGCGCGACGCACTGGAGCCATTTGATCGCGCTGCGAATGCGCAAGGCGAAGGCGCTTACCAGGTGCAACACGATCTACAAGAGATGATGCAGGATTTGGTCGGGATCGTGCGCCGGGAGGACGAAATGTTGAAAGCGCTGGACGGAATCGAAAAGCTAAAGGAGCGCGCACGGAAGGTGGGAGTGAACGGCAATCGCGAGTTCAATCCCGGCTGGCATACCGCGTTGGATCTGCAAAATCTGCTAACCGTCTCTGAAGCGGTCGCGCGTGCCGGACTTGAACGGAAGGAAAGCCGCGGTGCTCATTTCCGCGAAGATTATCCGGACAAATCCGATGCGTTCGCAACGGTCAATACGATTGTCTCACATGCACCCGATCGCACGATGCAGATTCGTCTCGAACCGCTCCAGCCCATGCCCGACTATTTACAGCAAGTCGTTGAGGAGATGAAATGAGGAAACGGGCTCGTCGCACGGGCCTGGGAGCGGACGCGGCTCGCGTGCTGGCGATGGCGGTTTCTCGATCACGAACTTTTCCTGCTCGGTGTTTAAAGTTGCGAGTTCCGCGGAGTTCAAGACAAACAAGTTGGTTGCGGCGAGCCGCCGCAACCAGCACGCGAGCCCTAGCCGAGGTGGCGCTAAGATGAGCACCGCGACTTTCAAAATCTGGCGCGGTGACGCCAAAGGCGGCGCGTTCCGCGACTACACGACGGAGATTTCCGAAGGCATGGTCGTGCTCGATGCGGTGCACGACATCCAAGCGAGACAGGCAAACGATCTCGCCTGCCGCTGGAATTGCAAAGCGGGGAAATGCGGCTCCTGCTCCGCCGAAATTAATGGGATTCCAAAGCTGCTGTGCATGACGCGCATGAGCGACCTTTCGCTCGATAAACCCGTGACCGTGGAGCCGATGAAGGCCTTTCCGGTGCTGAAAGACCTGGTCACGGATGTCTCCTGGAACTTCCGGGTCAAAAAGAAGATCA
>DASYVG010000383.1:0-5958 GCA_035937255.1 Chthoniobacterales bacterium
CTCGGATTGAAACCTCACCCGAGGACTTGCGTGGCATGATCGCCGCAGAAGGCATTCTCACATCGCGCGGTGGCGTCTCATCGCACGCAGCGCTGGTCGCTCGACAGATGGGAAAAGTCTGCGTTTGCGGTGCAGCCGGCATTCAGATCGATTACGCGAAGCGAACGTTGAGCGCTGCAGGTACGATCCTGAAACAGGGCGACTACATCTCCATCGACGGCACATCGGGCGAAGTCTTCGCCGGCGAAGTTACGACGTCCGCTTCGGAGATCGTGCAGGTGCTGGTCGATCGATCGCTCGATCGCAGCGAAAGCGCGACCTTCCAACAGTACGCAAAATTGATGTCGTGGGTGGATTCCTTCCGCCAGTTGGCGGTGCGGACGAATGCGGACAGCCCCGATCAGGTGCGCAATGCGGTGGCCTTTGGCGCGCAAGGAATCGGTCTTTGCCGGACCGAACATATGTTTTTCGAAGGAAATCGGATCGACGCGATGCGCGAGATGATTCTAGCCGAGAACAAGGAGGCGCGCGTGCATGCGCTCGCGAAACTTCTTCCTTATCAGCGCGGCGATTTCGCGGGCATTTTCGAAGCGCTCGGAGGGTTGCCTGCGACGATTCGTTTTTTGGATCCTCCGCTGCACGAGTTTCTGCCCCACGACAAGGACCAGCAGCTTGATCTCTCTCGAAAAATCGGAGTGCCGGTGGAGCAGATTGCGCGACGCGTCCAGGAGCTACACGAATTCAATCCGATGCTTGGTCATCGCGGGTGCCGGCTTGGCATTGTTTATCCCGAGATTTCCGAAATGCAGGCTCGGGCCGTCTTCGAAGCAGCCGCGCAGGTGCAGAAGAAAGGGTTGAAGGTGCGACCGGAAATCATGATTCCGCTGGTCGGTTATCCGCGGGAGCTGACGCTGCAAATCGAGATCGTCGATCGCGTCGCAGGGGAAGTCGCGAAAGAGAAGAAGACGAAATTCAATTATCTGGTCGGCACTATGATCGAGATCCCGCGCGCCGCACTCGTGGCCGATGAAATCGCGCGCGATGCCCAGTTTTTCAGTTTCGGCACGAACGACCTCACGCAAACGACGCTCGGGATGAGCCGCGATGATTCCGGGAGTTTCCTCCCGGCCTACGGAGAGCTGGATATCGTTGCGAATAATCCGTTCGCCACGATCGATCAGCAAGGCGTCGGTCGGTTGATGGAAATCACGCGTGATCTGGGCCGAAAAACACGACCCGGAATCAAGTTGGGGATTTGTGGCGAACATGGCGGCGAACCTTCGAGTGTGAAGTTCTGCCACCGGCTGGGGCTCGATTACGTGAGCTGCAGTCCCTTTCGCGTTCCGATCGCGCGGTTAGCGGCAGCGCAAGCAGCGTTGGCCTAGATTCACCTTCGCGTCAGCGGCGCCACCCGTTCGAGTTGCTCGATGGCCTGACGCTGCGCGGCCGCTTCATAAGCGAGCCGCGCTTTCCAACCGCGCGCCCAATCGCCTTTCGCCGCCCAGCATTCTGCTGCCAGGTAATGGAAATACGCCGGGCATTCTTTTGCATCCGTAAAGTGTCGGATTGTGTTCAACGCATCATCGGACTGGCCCTTTCGCATCTGCATGGAATAAAGCGCGAAGCCGGCCGCATAATTGCTCGTCCCGGTAGCTACGGAGCGCCGCAGCTCCTCCACCGGGACATCGTTACTGGATGGAGGGAGGGAGGGCGATTTCCCGAAGCGCCGTGCCAGCTCGAAGGCCGCACGAAAGTCGCCCGTGCTTGCCCGATATTCTGCCATGGACCGCCAGGCGAGCGGCAGCCAATCGGGGTGCGCATCGATCGCCGCAGCGAAGATTTTTCGGTCTCCGCGTTCGCCCCAAACGGTGAGGAACCGTGTTTTCTCCGCTATCGTGAGACCGTTCAAACTCGGGTTTTGCGCGAGGAATCGCGCGATGCCGGCCTCGAAGTTTTCAGGCGAAAGTCGCCCCAGATAAATCAGCATCAAATCCGGCTTACCGAGGGCGAAAGCACCTAATCCGCGCTCAATCTCCGGGTTCGGCAGCGGCGCAATCGAGAGCAGATAAGAGTAGAGGCTGGTCTGCTCGGGCCCGGCGCGACGGAGAGCTTCCCGCCAGGCTGTGATCGCCAGCATCGGACGGGTTTGAATCCAGATCTTCCCCTCCTCCAGCGGCAACTCGTACGAATTGGGTTCGAGGAAACGGGCGCGACGAAAATCACTCAGGGCGTTTTCGGCTGGTTCTCTTAGCGCAATCCTGGCCACGGCGCGCAAAAAATAGATCTGCCAATCCAGCGGGGCCCAGTCCGCTGCGCGCGTGCTGGTGCGAACGGCCTCTGCAAAATTCCGGCTCCGATTTGCCAGCGTGGCTGCCTGGATCGCGTTCTCCGCCCCTAGACCGCCAGGGAGAAAGAAAGACGAGCGCGCCGCCCACATCCACGAAGATCCAACGGCCAGAAGCACGAACCCCAGAAACCGAAACGCCCACGGGATGGCCGGGTTGCGCGGGAGGGGAAGCGGCCGGAAGAGCGAAAGTCCCAACAGAAAAATCGCGGAAAAGACGGTGCCGATACGGTGGCCCGACACATCGAAGACTCCATGGACTGCGAACAAAAGGGCGCCGATGAGCGCTGCCCGCCGGAATCTCTGATTTGTTCCTTCCTGCAGCGGAAACACCCGCCAAACGAAGACCCCCAGGCCGACCAAAACGAGCAACACGCTCAGCCAGCCCGCTTCCGAGAGGAGCCAGAGCCAGTCGCTCTCGGGATGCAGAGCGCGTGTATTCCCAGCCGACGCATCGCGGAAAATGGCGAAGACAGGCTCGAAGTTTCCCAAGCCGATCCCGGTCAAGGGCGAGACGCGAATGAGTTCTATCGCATCGCGGAAAATGAGCCAGCGAAAATCGCCGGAAAGCCCAAAATTATCGACGTCATCACCGCGCAAGTGAAAGCGATCGACGGTTTGTCCACCGAACAGAAGCATTGCGCTCACGAGCAGGAGGAGGAGCGATAGACCGACAGCCACGACCGACGCGGAGCCTTTGCGAAAGGCAAAGCCTGCTATCCAAAGCGCGCTCCCGATTACAACGATGAGCACTCCGGCGCGGGAGAAGTTCATCACGATGGCCGAGACCACGATCCCAAACGCGAGCAACCAAAAGATCCAAGCCTTGGTGTTTCGGCGGATGGAATCCTGGCCGCATGCGAGCACAACAATGGCCGCGAGGCCCAGCACGTTGGCGGTTTGATTGCGGTTCGGGAAGGGGCCGAAGCCACGCTGATTATGCCAGAACTGCGGCGCCGCGTGCGCCCATTTCAGCAGAATGCAGATGCTGGCCAGAAGAACGATGCCGCTGGCGAAAAAACGCAGCTGACGACGAACAGCGCGCAGCTCCAGTTCCTGCGTCGCCACATAATATAGCCAGCAGAGGCCGGCAATAAGGCTAAGAAAAGCGCCGAGTGTGATCCACGGTTGCGGTGTGATGCTGGCGGCTAACGCGATTCCGAAATCGTCCGTTAACGCCGTCCGCCAGGCTGGCGTGCGCGCGAATCGGGCCGGCAGGAACGCCAGCGCGGCGCTCGCAGCAAACCCCACGCAAATGACGTTCAACCTCCAGCCGAGCGAGAAGCGCGGCGGATTCACCACCAGGAGGATTCCAAGGAGCGCAACGATCGCTCCTTCCGCCCATTTTTCGGTGGCGCCCCCCAGGAAGCAGGCGAGGACAGGCAGTCCAGCAACGGCGAGATTCTTCCAAGCCGGCGTGTCCGGCGCTTCGCCATGTCCGGTTGCGCCAGAGGAACTTGCGTGCGGTCGCATTATTCGAACCTACCGGTCATAACGCTTCATGGTATGGAATCGCTAATTGCAAAACCGGACCGTTTGCCCGTAAGAACGCCATGTTTGCCCCGACCTTAGCACGAGTTGAAGAGCTGCACCCATCGCGTACTCTGCCTATACTCGCCAGACAGTAATGATGGTCACGCAACGCACGGAGGGCCTCTATCGGCTCTTCCTCCTCTGCCAGATCGCGATCGTCGCGGCGCTCTTTTGGTTTGGCGTCTGGGTGATGGTGACGTTCTACTCAGAAGGAGCGGATCTCACCTGGCGCCGCTACAGCATCTACTGCGTACTCCTCGTTCTCGGCATGACGATCGAATCGCTTAGCCGCGAGGGAGCCAAGCATTATTTCGTCCAGAATGAACTGCTCCGGCAGCACCGGCTCAGTTTGCGCCAGACGTTCGCCAGCATCGGTACGCTTGTGCTCTATCTCATCGCGACGAAGGACGGTTTTATTTCGCGAATCTTCTTTTTCAACTTTGTTCCGTGGCTCTATGTCGCGCTGCTTTTTTCCCACCACTATCTTCCATCGTTTCTGGCGCGCGGAATTTTCAAAGGCGAACGGGAAGAGCGCACGTTGCTGGTCGGCACTTCCGCCAAGGCGGCTCAATTGCGCGCGTGGTTGCGCCGCAAAGCCGAGATCGGATTGCAGACCGTCGGACTGATCTCTGACGAACCGATTGCCAAAACAGCAGACGGCATCGTCGTCCTCGGGAGCTCGAAAGACTTCGAGTCGGTGGTGCGCCAACGAGGCATCAGCCAGGTAATTTTGCTCGAGTTTCCCGTCCTGAATGAAGTGAACCGCGAGCTCATCAGCAGTTGCAATCATCTTGGCGTCCGGTTGCTGATTGTGAGCGACCTGGAGGAGAAACTGCGTCATCCGGTGACGCATTTCGAAGACGATGGCTTTCACTTCATCGCGCTGCGCGAGGAGCCGCTCGAAAATCCAATGAACCGCTTCCTGAAACGCACGATCGATCTCGCGATCTCGATCCCTGTCATGATCTGCGCTTTTCCGATCGCAACTGTCATCGTCTGGCTGGCCCAGCGTTTGCAATCTCCGGGGCCACTTTTTCACGTTCAAACGCGGGCGGGAATGCAGAACCGCCAGTTTAAGATTTATAAATTTCGCACGATGCGTCCCGATCACGACCAGCTTTCCCGTCAGGCGACAGAGGGCGATGATCGCATCTATCCGATGGGACGCTGGCTACGGAAGCTGAGCATTGATGAGCTGCCGCAGTTCTGGAACGTTTTGCGCGGTGATATGAGCACGGTGGGGCCACGCCCTCATTTGGTAGAGCACAACAATCAGTTCGCCATCTCGCTCGCGAATTATCATGTGCGCGCGTTCGTCAAGCCGGGCATCACGGGACTGGCGCAGGTTCGTGGCTTCCGCGGCGAAGCTCGTTCCAGTTCCGACATCGAGAGCCGGGTGGGATGCGATCTCGAGTATCTCGAAAATTGGAACCTGTCCCTCGAGTGCGGGATCATCCTGCGCACCTGCGCGCAGTTGTTGATGCCGTCGCGTAACGCGTATTAGCGTGGCGGCTCTTCGTCAGGCATCGTCTCTCGCCGGCGCAGCTCGTAAGTTTTGACGACCGAGAGCAGCTCGTAGGTCGCGTGCAACCGCGCGAAATAGTATCCCTCGCGACCGTCCAGAAATCCTTTCTGCCAGAAGTAGACGTAGAGGAAACGGAGCAGCGGCCGAAAGGGAAGTCGCTGCGAGATGATCTTCATCCGCCGTCGCGATCCGATCATTTCGCTGTCCACCGCAGCGGAATTTTCCTGCAAATATCGATCGGCTGCCACCCGCGCCTCCCAGTTCGAATAGCGGTTATGTTTCTCCACGAAAACTGCAACCGAGGGAAATGCGTAATGCCTCATCTCCGCGCGCAAACGACCGGTCGCCCCCTGCACCACGACATGTTCGTGCACCTCGTTGTCACCACTCTCGGTCGCGGCATCGGTCAGCTTTTCATAGCGGCCTAACGAGTGACGGAAGAGACGCAGATTCCAATTCGGATAGTAGGCGTGCCGCAGCCACTTCCCCATGAACATGAACCGGCGGTTGATCCAGTAACCCGACAGCCCTGCACGGTTCGCGACGCATTCGCGAA
>DASYVG010000384.1:0-4015 GCA_035937255.1 Chthoniobacterales bacterium
TCCGAGGTGAAAAGCTCGAGGAGGTGTGTCTTTACAGGTTTGCTTTCGAAAACGACGTCGTCTGCTTGCGCGACCGTGGCGCACAAAATAGTTACGGCCACGGAGAACGAAACACGCGCGGATTTGGTCATGCCAATACGAGGATTTGTCCCGGGAATTATTGCAGCGAGGAATAAGTTTTCATCTACTCGTCTCCTAATTGCGTGACGCAAAGGAGAAGTAAACGCAGCGGCACGGCCGATCGAATTTCTCTGGCGCGAAGATAGGACGCTCATTACTTATGCCTTCGTGGCCAAGGTTGATTTCGAACGGCTGGTTGAGGAATTCTACATGCCACTCTATCGCTTTGGACTCTCGTTGAGCCGCAAAGAATCCGACGCATCCGACCTCACACAGGAGACCTTTCTGGCGTGGGCAGCCAAAGGACACCAACTGCGGGATGTGTCGAAAGTAAAGACGTGGCTGTTCACCACGCTGTATCGGGAGTTCCTCGCGAAGAAACGCCGCGATGACCGCTTTGTCGAGCCTGGAGACGACACCGTTTTTGTGGAACCGCTGCACTTTTCCCCCTCAGTAGTGAATGCGATCGACGCCGGGATTGTGCAAGAGGCGCTTCATCAGCTCGACCCCCGTTACCGCGCGCCGGTCACGCTTTTCTATATGCAGCAATATTCTTATCGCGAGATCGCCGGGATTCTTAATCTCCCCATCGGCACCGTCATGTCGCGCATCTCGCGAGGGAAAGCCGCATTGCGCAAAGGGCTGAGCGATCTCGCGGCAGTTGAAGAGCGCAGGGTGTTGCCAATGAAGGAGGGAATGGCAAATGGATAAAACAGATATTCGTTCGATCCTGAGTCTCTATCGAGCTGGCGAAACCCCGGCGGACGATGTGCGCTTCGAGGAAGCCAAGAAACAGGCCGAAGCTGACCCGGATCTCGCGCGATGGTGGGCAGAAGAACAGGAGCTGGATCAGTTGATCGGGTCGAAACTTCAGAGCACACCGGTGCCCGGCAAGCTGAAATTGCGACTGCTCGGAACGCAGCCATCGGCGATTCCCATGCGCTCGAACCGGGCCCGAAAAATCACACTCCTGGCCGCAGCTATCGTGCTGCTTGCAGTCCTCTTCAGTTCATGGCGAGGACCGTTTCAGCCGGCGGTTTCTCTGGCGGATTACCGCGATGAAATGGTCAGTTTCATTAAAGTAACCCCGGCGCTCGAATTAAAAACGGAGCAGCTTTCGCGTATCACTGCCTTTCTCGAGAAAACTGGCGCCCCCTCCCGTTTCAACCTTCCGCAAAAGCTGCAGGAGATGGAACCGATCGGTTGCCGCACGTTGCGATTCCACGGGCGCGATGTCGCCCTGGTTTGTTTCCGTCGGGACGACGATCGGCTCGTCCACATGTTCGTCGTCAATCGGACGGCGTTGCCTCGCTTACGCAGCGATCGCCGTGCTCCCCAGTATCAAGCACAGGGAGAGTGGATGACCGCGGCCTGGATGGAAGGCGATCAAGCGTATCTGATGGCCGTCCAGGGCGACCGCGCGTTGTTGGAAAAATACCTTTCCTCTTCGTAAGTGTTCCGTTCTCGAGCACGCTTGAATAAATGAGTGACAAGAGAATCACAATTAAAGCGCGGCGGGACGTCGCGGCGCGCGCTCGAGGAGAAACTGGAGGTTGAGGGGTCCGATCACGTATTGGTCAAAACAGAAGCGATCAGCGGCCCTTTGGGCGCCGTCTGAGAATCAAAAACGAGGAGAATACAAATGGCTACAAGAATGATGGAAACCGACATGGCGGGAGGCCCCGAACACAGTTTGGAAAAAATTGGCGCGGGCGTGATTCGCTATGGATTAGTGGCGGTCCTGCTCTGGGTCGGGCTTTTAAAATTCACCGCTTATGAGGCCGAAGGCATTCAAGGCCTTGTCGCCAATTCGCCTCTCCTGTCGTGGACGTACGGTGTCATGAGCGTGCGGGGCTTAGCCGCAGTGCTCGGCGTCGTTGAAATCACGTTTGGCATTTTAATTGCCCTGCTCTGCGTGGCGCCCAAGCTTTCGGCCGTTGGCAGCATCGGCGCGATCTTCATGTTTCTCATTACCCTGGCCTTCATTTTAACCACCCCGGGCGTGTGGCAGCCGGGATACGGCTTCCCGTTCCTATCGCCGATGCCCGGACAGTTCCTCGCGAAAGATTTGCTTCCTCTGGGAGCCGCGATTTGGACCGCGGGTGAAGCACTGCGGGCGGCAGGCCGGTATGATTCCGCGAACGCACGCGCCTGAACGGTCGGAAACGGACTCCCGTTGTAGCCGGCTAATGCCGGCGGCCCGCGATGCGGAAAAATTGATGGGGGAATGAGTGCCGCCGCAATCGGCGCTTTCAGCTATAACTATTCGCGCGAAGCACATTGAATATGACGCGGTAGTTGTCGGTTCCGGGCCGAACGGCTTGGCGGCGGCAATCACTCTTGCGCGCGGGGGCTGCTCCGTGCTCGTGTTGGAAGCCAACGCCACCATCGGCGGCGCCACGCGCTCGGCGGAGCTGACACTGCCACGCTTTGTGCACGATGTCGGTTCGGCGATCCATCCGCTCGGCGTTGGTTCGCCATTTTCAATTCGCTCCCGCTGGACCGTTTCGGCCTGGAATGGATCCAGCCGGACATTCCGCTGGCGCATCCCCTCGACGACGGGACCGCGGCATCTCTCTATCGGAGCGTCATTGAAACAGCCGATGCACTGAATGACGAGGGCTATCGCCGCCTTCTGCAGCCGCTGGTGCGCGACTGGAAAAATCTGGCGGACGAATTTCTGCGCCCGATGCTTCATCTGCCGAAGCATCCGTTTCTGCTTGCCCGCTTTGGCGCCGCGGCTTTCTGGCCGGCGAGCGTGCTCGCAAAAGCCCTCTTCAAACGCGAAGAGTCACGCGCACTTTTCGCGGGCATGGCTGCGCATTCGTTCCTGCCACTGGAAGCGATGGCATCGGCCGCTTTTGGGTTGGTCCTTGGGATGGCAGGACACGCCGTCGGTTGGCCGCTCCCGCGTGGTGGTTCACAGGCGATCGCGGATGCTCTGGCCGGTTATCTTCGCGAGCTCGGCGGAAAGATCGAGGTCAATCAGCGCGTCGACAAACTCGAGCAGTTGCCAAATGCGCGTGCGATTTTACTCGACGTGACGCCGTGGCAATTCGTGCGCATTGCGCGCGATCGCCTGCCGTCGCGTTGTCGCCAGCGACTCGAACGCTTCCGGCACGGCCCGGGCGTTTTCAAAGTCGATTATGCGCTCTCGGCGCCCATTCCGTGGATGGCGAAGCAATGCAGACGCGCGGGAACGGTGCACGTCGGCGGCACGCTGCCTGAAGTGGCCGCGAGCGAGCGCGAGGTTGCACGAGGCGGGCATCCCGCGCGCCCATTCGGGCTCGTCGCCCAGCAAAGTCTTTTCGACGGCACGCGAGCTCCGCGCGGGCAACATACGCTCTGGGCTTACTGCCACGTGCCGCACGGCTCCGCGGTCGACATGAGCCAACGCATCGAGCAGCAGATCGAGCGGTTTGCGCCCGGTTTCCGTGATTGCATTCTCGCGCGGCACCGCACTGCGGCGGCTGATCTCGAGAAGAGCAACGCGAATCTGATCGGCGGCGACATCAACGGCGGTGCGGCCAATCTGGCTCAGCTCATCGCGCGGCCTGTGCTCAGCGCCACGCCCTACCGCACCCCTCTCCCGGGCGTTTATCTTTGCTCATCCTCCACGCCACCTGGCGGAGGAGTCCATGGCATGTGCGGCTATCACGCCGCACGCGCGGCCTTGGGCGATCTCTTCGACGCGACCCGCTGATCTCATCATGACGAAACCCGGATGTTCAGCGATCACTTCGCAGCGTCCTGGCCGAGCGGATGCTGACGCATGATTTGCAGAACTTGCTCTGCATTATCAGGCGGAACACAACAGCCAGCAACCGGCCTTCGTTCGTCATGTAGAGCGGGTCGAGACCGAGAATTTCGCGCGGTGCGTTTGAGAAGCTAGGAC
>DASYVG010000385.1:0-10273 GCA_035937255.1 Chthoniobacterales bacterium
CGGGGGCATCCGTCGCGTCAACTACGCTTCGAACGCGTAGGAGGCCGAGCGCGTTTCAGCGTCAATCTCACCGGACAGTTTCTCTGTGTGCGCGAACCTGTCCGTGAATTTCTGCGACGTGGCGTCGTCCCCGAAGTTTCACGTTCCGCTGAAAACTCACCTGCATGAGCCCGTACGCGAAGTCATCCCTGGGGTGGACACGTAAACTACGCCGCCTCAAAAGGCGGGTCATGCGGCTCAAGAAAAGTACGGCGCGGGAACTAAGGGCGCAAAAGATTCGGGTAAACGGCTTGCGGCGGGCGCGCCATCAAAACGCCAATCGCTCGGCTTGGATACGCCGGAGGCCGCGGGAAGATTAATGACACTTATCCCTGACGGAGGGATGACTCTTTACTCTTGGCTTTGCCACTGGTGGTCAACTCGGCTGGGGGCGGCCGACTCACTATGTTGCTCCAGAACCTCATCCACAACCGCGAGGAAATTGTTAATCCGGAATGGTTTCGTGATAGTTCCGTGCTCCGCCGCTGAGCAGACGCTCGATTTGGTTGCGCAACGAGCAGTTGATCAATGATCAAGCGCTTCGCCGGATCCAGCGCGATCTCGACCTCGCGGAGGCGCGCTTGACGGGAGATTGAGAGAGGGTTCAAAGAACCCACTCACACCACAGAAAGAGATCAAAATTATCGAGCAGCGCGGAGAAAAATAAAACCAGGGAAAAGCCGTATCGCGATGGCCACTCACCGGCGCGGCCCCCAAGCTCCGAAGCGCAAGCCTTCAATTCCGGCTCAAAAAATCGAGCGATATGCGACCGCATCTTCTCAGTGAGCTTCAGTTTTTCTTTGGTCTCATTGCTTTTGTCACTCGCCCTTAGCTGGCTGGGCTCCCCCGCGTCGCCTCCGAGAAATTGAATAATGGATCGTCGCAATTCAGCAGGATCCTTCTCCAAGTCGTCAAAGAAGTAGACTCGGAACCGATCCGGATGAACATGGCGCCGCCACCGTGCGACGATCGTGCTCGGGTACGAACGCAAGATTACATCTGGTCGGAGCAAATTCCGAGTCACTTCGTCGAAATCACTCACGTCGAATGGGGGGATCCCTCCACCACGCACTCCCATGCACAGCTCTGACCAGGCCCTCTCGACAGGATCTCGGGCCAGGAAGAGCACCTTCAGATTTGGAAAATGCGTGATGATGCGCTGAATGATTTCATCAGGCACCATGGAGTAGCCCGGAGTGATATCACCCGAGAGCAGAGCCCCCTTGGGCGCAAAGATCTGGGCGTAGCTATCGAGATCGATGTGGGGCCCCTCACACAGTTTGTTCATTGCCTCCAGAAATTGAACGTCGCGCTGGTCGCGTGGATGAATATTTCCCCGCTCCCCGCGAGCAGGATGCCTGGACCTGCTCATTTGATCGAAATAATGCAGCTCCTTTAGCGGCGGCATCCAGAAATCGGCGTGGGAGGCGAGTTGCTGGTAAAGCCATGTCGTTCCGCCTTTCTGGGCTCCAACGCAGAAGAAATCCGGACAAGCTGCTGAGTTGAAAGGAGGACTATCCTGTTTTTCGCGCTGACCGCTGCCGCGAGTTTTAAACGGCCAAACGCAATTCATCTCGGCGTTTATCTGCTCTTGGGGTCGGAAACTCAAGGGTTGGAGTCGACCCTAGCAACATTAATGACGTCGGCTGCGAATTCCGCGCGATCTGGGACCTGCCCGAAACGCGAACAGATCACGACTCCAATTCGCGCGCGTTTTTATGTCGGCTTGCGAATTGAAAATGAGTTTTATGGGATGCGCACGGCCTCATCGCGTTTTTCTTCTGTCCCCCGCCTACGCGGGGGGCGAGCGCGCACGAATGATTATGAACGAACGCGCGCAGTTCGATCTCGCGCGGCGGATGCGAAAGGCCGACGACGTGACACTCGGCGAAGTGTTCAGCTTTCTCAGCGGCCTCTATTTCCGCGGAAAACTCGCCTACGCGAATGCATTCGCCCGGCCGGATCGCGGCGGACCTGGCGCTCTTGTCATCACGCCTACGCGCGGTTTGATCGACGCGTCGACACCAATCGGTTTGGATGATCTGCGCGAGTTCGCGGAGGTCGATATCAATGAAGATGATCCGCGCTATCGGATGCCCTTGGAACGGGACGCACGGAAGCTTGCGAAAGCGCTGGGCCCGGATGGCGACGTGGTTCTGCTCGGCAGCGTCGCGAGTGGGAAGTACGTCGGGGTGTTGCTCGAGATTTTTGGTCAGCGACTGCGCTTCCCAGCAGACTTCGTCGGGCGGGGCGACATGAGCCGCGGCGGACTGTTGCTGCGCTGCGCGACCGACAATTGCGAGCTTGAGTACATCGCCGTGGCAGGAGCGGCGCGAAAAGGAAAGCGACCACCAAAGCTCGAGCCGCGAAGATACACCGCGTCATCCCGAGCGAAGTCGAGGGATCCAGGCACGACAGCCTGAGTGACTTCGAGCGGGTTCTTCGACTACGCTTCGCTCCGCCCAGAATGACGACTGAACTAAAGCCGCCGCTGCCTCCGATGGAGGCGAGATCTGTCGACGAAATTCCCATCGGCGCCGGCTGGCAGTATGAGCCGAAGTGGGATGGTTTTCGCTGCGTCGTATTCCGCGATCGCGCAGATATCTTCCTGCAGTCAAAGGCCGGACAGCCGCTCGCCCGCTACTTCCCGGATGTCGTGGCAGCTGTCTCCCAGCTCGAAGCAAAACGGTTCGTGCTCGACGGCGAGCTTGTGATCCCGATCGGCGGCGCCTTTTCTTTCGACGAACTGCAATTGCGATTGCATCCCGCGGCGAGTCGCGTGCAGAAATTAGCCGCGGCCCATCCGGCGATGCTGATTGTGTTCGATTTGCTCGCCGATGAGAATGGCCGATCGCTGCTTCGGCTTCCTTTGCACGAAAGACGCACGCAGCTCGAGCAATTCGCCAGGCAGCAGTTCGTGCCGAAGGGACGGGTGCGGCTCTCTCCGGCGACCGCGACCCTGGCAACGGCACAAAAGTGGTTCGGAAAAGTAGGCGGCAACCTCGACGGGATTATGGCAAAACACGCCGACGCGGCATACGCCTCCGGCGAGCGCACCGCGATGGTGAAAGTGAAGCAGATTCGCAGCGCCGACTGCGTCATCGGAGGGTTTCGCTACGCCTCCGGTGCCCGTGTGATCGGATCGCTTCTGCTCGGTCTTTACGACGAAGAAGGCTTGCTCCATCACGTCGGCTTCACCTCCGCCTTTAAAGCGAACGAGCGGCGGGAACTGACGAAGAGATTCGAAGCGTTAAAGAAAGCGCCCGGATTCACCGGCAACGCGCCGGGTGGTCCGAGCCGCTGGAGCACAGAACGCACCGGCGAATGGGAGCCGGTCGATCCGGTGACTGTCGTCGAGGTGACCTACGATCACTTCACCGGCGAGCGCTTTCGCCATGGAACGAGAATCGTGCGTTACCGGCCCGACAAAGCGCCGCGCCAATGCACGATGGACCAGGTGAGACATCGCGAGGGAAAATCGCTCGCGCTCCTTTAGCCATACCGTCGGATCCTATTCCGGGTTCACCTCGAAATTGATATTCACGTCGTAGTGATCCCGCGTGGCGATTCCCTTCGGCGGCGGATCCACTTGTGTAACTCGTTTGGCAACCTCGGAAACTGATTCATCGACAATCACATTTCCGGACGGCCGGATAATTGCGAAACTGGAAACACGGCCATCTTTCTCGATCCGCAGTTTCACGAGCGTCGAGATCTTGGCGCCGAGCGGAACCGCGCTGGTCGGTTGCACCCAGGCGCTGTAAAAACGGTCGTGTAGCATGTTGCCGTACCAGGCAAACTCGGACGCGGCGGCTGTGCCGCCAGCGGGTCCGCCCGAGCCTCCCGCTCCACTCGTGGCACGACCGCCTTCTTTTGTCTTCCGCCCACTTGAAGAGTTCACAGCACTCCCGCGGGCGGTTCCCGCCAGTCTTACGCTCGCTTTCGGCTTAATTTCCGGTATCGGCTTGTTCGATCTGGTTTTTTGATCAGATTTTTTCCGGGACGGAGCGCTCGGCCTCGGTGTTGCAGTCGGTCTCGGTCTGGGCTCGAGAGTTGGCGCCGGCGTGGCCGCTGGGGTTTTCGTGGGAGCGGGACTCGCTAAGGAGATGTCGCTCGGAGGAGATGTAAGTGCGGGCGCATCTTTCGGCGTCTCCAAAGCTTCCTCCTCCAATATGGCGGTTGACGTGGATGTCGGCGCAGGCGCGGCTGCTGCATCCGGCGCGTTGGCCTCTGCCCCCGCGTTCGCCTCCAGCCAGACAATATCTTTCGAGGCCGGGACCGCGCTGCCCCCAAGGCGAACCAGGGCGACGAACGCTGCCACATGCGCGGCGCCGATCATGGCGACGTTCCGCCAAAAGCGAGCACCGGACTCCATCCGCTACGGCGTTTCCGCTTTCGTCGCGATTCCCACTTTTGTGATCGCAGCGCGCTGCAAGATGTCCATCACAGCGATAAGTTTTTGCACGGGGAGCTCGCGATCGGGACGAATAACGACCGCGAGATCAGCGTGCGCGCGTTTCAATTCGGTCAGGCGCACGGTCAGGGTCGCTCGATCGACGGACTTGTTGTTAAGTGTTATTGCTGCGTTGCGATCGATCGAGATTGTTTGAACCTGCGACGGATTGAGCGGCGGATTAGTGGCGCCGCTCGAGGGGATGACGAGATTCACGCTGCTCTCCAGGAGCGGCGTGGTGATCATGAAAATGATGAGCAACACGAACGCCAGATCGAGCAGTGGCGTGATGTTGATCTCGGAAACCGTAGAGAGATTGCTGCGCTGCGAATAGCGTCTCATCGTTCGTACTCCGGCGCGCGGGCATTGTGATCGACGTATTTGTGCTCGAACTCGGAGGCGAGTTCCGCCGCGAAGTTGTCCATCTCCACGATCATTCCGCGAATGCTGGTGACGAGAAAGTTGTAGCCGAACATCGCCGGAATCGCGACGCACAAAGCGGTTACGGTCGTAATCAACGCTCCGGAAACACCCGGCGCCATCGTCGCCAGACTGGGCGCTCCGGCGACGGCCACATCTGTGAATGTGTCCATCACTCCCCAGACTGTCCCGAGTAGACCGAGAAACGGCGCCCCGCTGACAGCGGTGGCGAGGAGAATCATCTGCGATTCCAAGCCCAGCGCGGTTTCGCCCACCGCGCGCTCCATCGCGGAATTCACCGCGCGCATTTGCGACGGCGAAATCTTTTCGGATGAACCAAGCCGCGCTCGAAAGGTTTCGTCCACTTCCGTTGAGCCGAGGAGGTGAAAAGTCATCTCCCGACAGCCCGCGCGGTAAACATTAAAGAGCGGGGCACCCGGGAAACGCGCGTCGTTTTCGAAGAGACGGAGCGGCTGCCGGTCCTTGCGAAATGCGTCCAGGAATCGCGCCGTCTGTTTTCGCGCAAAGTGAATTACGCGCAGCTTCGTGATCATCACCGACCAGCTGAAGATTGAGCCTACGCAGAGAAAAGCGAGCACGACTTTGCCCGCCACAGTTGCATGCTCGAACGCGAAGAGCAGTCCGCCGGCCGCAAGAAAGGTCGGGAAGAACACGTCCGTCACCTTCGGGCACTAATAGCGAGCCGTCGCGGAAATTGAAAGCCGGAGATGTCGTCTCGCTATCGCGCCGGTGCTTCGAGTTTTCGCGGGTAGGTCGGATGCAGGCGTGCCCAAAAGATAAATCCAAACCCCAGGAGAATGAGGAAAAATGAGAAGAATTGCCCGCGCGTAAACATCCCGACGAGCGGCGCATCTGGTTCGCGGAAGAATTCCACCACGATGCGGAAGATGGCGTAGAAGATGAAAAACAATCCAGTCAGGATCCCATTCGGCGAGCGCGTCCGGGTGCGCACAAACCAAAGAATCACGAACAAGACGATCCCTTCAAAGAACGCTTCATAGAGCTGCGAAGGGTGCCGCGGCGTGAGGATGCCGCGCAAGGAAGCGCCGACCTCCGGATGATGCCGCAAGCTCGCCACGAGCACTTCCGGCGACGTGATTGACGGATCTATTTGCTGGCTCGCAGCCAGCGCACGCTCCGCTTCCCCTGCGTTGGCTGGCTCCAGCAGTTCTTTCGGAAACTGCATGGCCCACGGCAAGGTAGCCGCACGTCCGTAGAGTTCGCCGTTGATGAAGTTCGCGCAGCGGCCAAAAAATAAACCGATCGGGGCTGCCACCACCAGATTATCTCCCAGATTCGTCCAGCGCACCCGATGGCGTCGCGCGTAGAAAAGCGTGAAAAAAACGAGGCCCAGCATTCCGCCGTGGCTCGACATCCCGCCTTCCCAAACGCGCAGGATCGAGAGCGGCTCGCGCAGCATTTCAGGCTTATAGAACAACACGTAACCGAGGCGCCCGCCGATCATCACACCGAAAAGCGCGCCCCACGTGATGAAGTCGCCCACTTGTTCCACGCCTAAATCGAGAAAGCCGCGGCGCGCTAGCCTAACAAGTAATGCAAAACCGCAGAGGAACGCCAGCACATAGGCCATGCCGTACCAGCGCGGTCCGACATTCGCCGAGAAATGGAAGATGAAAGGATCGAGGCTGTGCAGGTAATAGGCGAGCATTGGTCAGGCCGCCTGGAGCGTTCGTTTGCGTCGCGCCGCGCTTTTGGCGGAGCGCCCTCCAGCCAGCGCCCGGCGCAGAAAGGGCGCCGTCCTGCTCGTGCTGTTCTGTGCGACTTCTTCCGGAGTGCCGCACGCTACTATTTCGCCGCCGTCGGCACCTGCTTCCGGCCCGATATCGACAATGTAATCGGCTTCCGCAATGACAGAGAGATTGTGCTCGATCACGATGACGGTGTTGCCTTCATCCACGAGGCGATGCAAGACCTTAACGAGTAGCTCTACATCGGCCATGTGCAGCCCGATGGTCGGTTCTTCGAGCAAGTAGAGAGTGGATTTCGGTTTGCGCATCTTGCGCAAACGCTCGTGCTGAGCGCGGCCCATCCCGCGCGCCAATTTGGTCACGAGCTTAAGCCGCTGCGCTTCCCCGCCACTCAACGTCGGGCTCGGTTGGCCGAGTTTCAAATAACCCAGGCCGGTATCGACCAGCAGCGAAAGCGGTCGTGCGATCTTGTTGTTCGCGGCAAAGAATGACGCCGCCTGCTCGATCGTCATTTCCATGATGTCGCCGATGCTCCGTTCGTTGTAGAGCACCTCGAGTGTCTGTGCGTTGTAACGGCGCCCGCGGCAGTCTTCGCACAGTACATAACTGCTCGGGAGGAAACTCATCTCGAGTTTGATCACGCCCTGCCCTTTGCACACTTCACAGCGACCGCCTTCCGCGTTGAACGAAAAGCGACTGGCCGAATAGCCGCGCACGCGGGAAACCGGTAGTTGCGCGTAAAGATTCCGGATTTCGTCGAAGACCTTCATGTAGGTCGCGGGCGTGGACCGCGAAGTTTTGCCAATCGGGGATTGATCCACCTCGTAAACGGCTTCGAACGAATCGGCGCCCACGACGGATGTAAACAACTCCCGCGCCTGCGCTTTTTCTTTCCCGAGGGCGTCGTGCACAGCCGGCAGCAGAACTTCGCGCATCAGGCTCGACTTTCCGGACCCGGAAATTCCCGTGATAACGGAGAGTCGTCCGACCGGGAACCGTGCTGTGACTTTTTTGAGATTATGCGCGTGCGCGCCGCGGATCTCGATCCATTCGGCCTCCTTGCCTAGCGAGCGACGCGTCGCGCGCGTCGGATGACGAAGAGGATGATTGAGGCATCGCGCCGTCACCGATTTTCCATGCCGGCTGATTTCTGCAAGTGTCCCGGCCACAACGAGCTCGCCCCCATGCATCCCCGCTCCTGGCCCGAGATCGATGATGTGGTCGGCGCGTCGCATGGTTTCCTCGTCGTGCTCGACAATGACGAGCGAATTTCCCTTGGCGCGCAACGCGCTGAGCGTATCGAGTAAGCGAACGTTATCCCGTGGATGCAAACCGATGGTCGGCTCATCGAGGACGTAGAGAACGCCACGTAAATTCGAGCCGAGCTGCGCCGCTAATCTAATCCGTTGCGATTCGCCGCCGCTCAGAGTTTTGGCGGATCGGCCCAAGGCGAGATAACCGAGCCCGACGTTTTCCATGAACTGCAGCCGCTGTTCAATCTCGGGAATGAGATCTGCCGCGATGATCTTTTGATTTCCGCGAAAACGCAGCCTTGCAGCCAGCGCTCGCGCTTCCCCGGCAGAAAGCGCCGTGAAACTATCAATTGTGTGGCCCTGCACACGCACATGCCGCGCGATCGCGTTCAAGCGCGAGCCATGACACGCCGGGCAAGGCCGGGCCTCAGCGTTCTGGATTGTTTCAAACTCCCGGTCGGCGGCCAACTCGGTCGCCAGAACTGATTCACCGCTGTTGTCGTCGTTCGCACGATCTGCGCCCGGCCAAATCTCGCCGAAACCGTGGCACTCTTCGCACGCGCCGTGCGGCGAATTAAAAGAGAAGAGGCGCGGATCGAGTTCTTCGAACGCGCGTCCGCAGCCAGGGCAACTCATCTCGGTGCTCATGACGGTGAGCTGCCGCTTTGTATCGAGCAAATGTGCGGTGCCGCGGCCGATCTCGAGCGCGCGCTGCACGAGATTGCGGGCCTTCAGAATGCGCCGGGCGTCGATCGTTCCCACGACCACGTCGATGGTGTGTTCTTTGAAACGCTCGAGCTTTCGGAATTGCGCGACCGGGACAAGCTGGCCGTCGACGAGTAAGGTGTCGAAGCCCTGCCGCTCAGCCCACCGACCCACATCGGTGTGAAACCCCTTGCGCGCTTTCACGAGCGGAGCAAGCACTCTCAAGGGACCGCGTTTCGCCGCAGTCTCCACCTGTTTCACGATTGCCGCGAGACTCTGCTTCTCCACTGCCAGATCGCAATCCGGACAAAATTGCGTGCCCGTTTTGGCGATAAGAAGCCGCAGAAAATGATAGACTTCAGTGACGGTCGCGACTGTCGATTTTCCGCCGCCCCGCGTCACGCGTTGCTCGATGGCGACGCTGGGAGGCACACCCTCCACGAGATCCACATCGGGCTTCTCGAGCTGCTCGACAAACTGGCGCGCATACGGCGACATGCTGTCGAGAAAACGCCGCTGCCCTTCCGAGAATATGATGTCGAAGGCGAGAGTTGATTTTCCGGAGCCGCTCAGCCCGGTGATGATCACCATCTGATCGCGCGGGATAGCGAGCGAAATATTCTTCAGATTGTGCTCGCGTGCGCCATGAATCCGGATGGCGCTGTCATCGATCCGAACTCCCCCGCCGCGAATTGCTTTGGGGAGCGCGCGCGACACGCGTGCACCGTTTGGCGATCCGCCGAACGGTTCTTCGGCCGCGCGAAGAAGAATGTTGCTTCCATCCTGGTCGCCTTTCGAGTAGCTGACCGCCATCCCGTTTCGCGGCGGGCCGCCGCGGACAGCACGCGAGTCGCGTGCGCTCCCCAGAACTCCGCGGAGATACCGTCCCGTATGACTGGCTTCCACTTTCGCGATGCACTCAGGAGTGCCCGCGGTGACGAGTGCGCCGCCATCGCGACCTGCTTCAGGACCCAGGTCAATCACCCAATCGGCACACTTCACCACTTCGAGATTGTGTTCGATGACCAGGACGCTGTGACCAGTGTTCACGAGGCGCTGGAACACCTTCACGAGGAGCGCGACATCATCGAAATGGAGACCTGTCGTCGGCTCATCGAAGATGAAAAGCGTGCCTTTGCCGATCTCTGCGCGCGGCGTCTCATCATTTCGGCTCGAGAGATGTGCCACCAACTTGAGGCGCTGAGATTCGCCGCCCGAGAGAGTGTTTAACGGCTGCCCCAGCCGCAGATACCCGAGGCCCACTTCCTCGAGCACATCGAGCGGATCGCCCAGTCGCGCCGATTCGCCGATCTGAGCGAAAAACTGAATCGCCTCATTGACCGTCAGCTCGAGCAAATCGTGGATCGATTTCCCGTGTAGTTTCACCTTCAGGACGTGTGGTTGGAACCGGCGCCCCTCGCACTCGGCGCAGCGCACAAAGAGATCGCTCAGGAACTGCATCTCAATCTTCTCAAAGCCCGTGCCGCAACAGCGTTCGCAGCGTCCACTGCCGGAGTTGAAGGAGAAAGCGCTCGCGGTCAGCCCCTGCGCCATCGCCTCCGGTAGGGCGGCAAAGAGCTCTCGCACCCGATCGTACAAACCAAGATACAGAATCGGCGTGGACCGCGGCGTGCGCGCGAGTTGCGCCTGGTCCACCATTACCACTTCGCCGA
>DASYVG010000386.1:0-2637 GCA_035937255.1 Chthoniobacterales bacterium
AGTTGAGAGGTCATATTTCGCAATGAGCGGACGGCGCGGGTTGCTTCCGCCGGGAACTGGAGAATGGCCGATGTGCCGCTTTGAACGGTCAAAGGGAAGAGTTGAGAAGCGAACATCTTGGGCAAAAAAACGAATCAAAACCATGCGGTCGACCCGAATGATTGTCAACGCGTTTGTTAGGGGTGCTGCCCTCAGCAACGCCCCGCACGGTCACCGGATATCTTCTACGTAGCCGGCGATACGATAATCGACGGCGTCGCCCTCCCTATTGAGAGCGCAATCGTAATACCAGCTCGTGTTCTGAGACACGTCGCTCCACTGAGAACTTCGGCCTCGAAAAGAAACATCGAAGCCGTGCAATTTCGCGTCCTCAGGACGAGCCGAACGGTCGAGTTATCCTCCGCTCGACCACATGATTGATCGACTTCCCTAATCGAATCGGTAACCGAAGCGATCGATCTCCGCCTCAAACCGGCCGCGCACCAGCTCGCGCAGCTCATCATCATAATAGACCGAGTAGTGTTCGCGCTTGGAGCGGTTGTAGGCGGGAAGCGGCGCCAGTGGAATTTGAAGAGTGGCGCACACCGCCGGAAAATCCTCTGCCAGACTCTCGAAACGCATAATGCAGTCGACGTTGGCAAACGGGTCGGCCTCCTGCGCACTTAGTCGCAAGTGCTCGGCGATAGGCAGCGTCGTCGAGACCATCTTCGCGAATGCCTTCTTGTCCCAGGCGAGTGTTTCCCGATGCGGCGAGAAGTAATACGAAATCATCCGATCCCACGGATTACGGACGCACACGAACTTATAGAGAGAGTCGAATCTTTCCGTGCCCAATGCCGCTCGATACTCTGCCAGGGTGGAATGCTTCCTCACTTTAAACTTCGGATTGCGCACCCCGAAGCGTTCCACTCCATCCTGTTCCGGACGCGCCACGATTTCGTCTTCGGAGTAATGGCGCAGGATCGTCTGGATGGAATTCCCGGCCGTCTTTGGCACGTGCACGAACAGGAAACATTTCTGGAACGAAATCATCTTTCCGCCGTGCGCACGGTTGCGAAACGATCCCGCTGACGGAAGGCCATTCTACAGTTGCGCCCCTCGCGGCCGGCAATTAACAATCGCGCGGCGGGCCGCATGACGCGGAGCTCCTCCCGCGCAGCGTCGATGATCATCTCGCACGAACACAAATTCATTTTCATCAAGACCGCAAAAACCGCGGGCACCAGCATCGAAGTCTTCCTTTCTCCTCATTGCGGCGCGCGAGATATTTTGACGCCGATCGTCCCGTCCGTCGAGGGACACCGTCCGCGCAACTATCGTGGATTTATTAACCCTTTTCCGGCGGCTTTTCGACATCCGAGGAAGTTCGTTCCAATCCTCCTCGGAGGTCTCAGGATAAGCGATCGATTTTTCAACCATATGCCTGCCACGCTGATAGAGAAACGGGTCTCTGCCCGCGTCTGGCGGGAATACTACAAATTCTGCGTCGAAAGGAATCCATGGGACAAGGTCCTCTCCCATTACCACATGGCCGCGGCGCGCCGCGAGGGCTCGTTCTCCTTGGATGAATATCTCGCGCGGAGAAGGTTCCCTTGGAATTCTTACCGGTATACCGACCGGACCGGCGCAAAGATCATCGTGGACCGGGTGGTGCGTTTTGAGAACTTGCTCGCAGACCTTGGCGAAGTCTTCGCCCACATCGGCATCCCGTTCGAAGGACATTTGGGCGTGCGCGCCAAAAGTGACTACCGCTCTGATCCCACCCCGTATCGAACGGTCTTCAACGACGCGCAACGCGCGATCGTTGCGCAGGCCTTCGAGCGCGAAATCGACCTGCACGGATATGCATTCTAAACGACCAGAGGAGAGAGGAACGATGGCCGCGTGATCTCTCACCAATACAAATGCATCTTTGTCGAAGTTCCCAAGACCGGCTCGACCAGTGTGCGCGCGATTCTCGGCAAAGCCATCAGGCCGCACCTGAACCTGTGGGAAAACAAGAAGCTGATGGAGAACTACTGGACGCGTCGCGGCGGAAAGCTGGATCGCCTTTTCGAGTCGCTCTATCTGCTGCGCTCAAAAGAGCGCCGGAGCGAAATTGGAAGGCGCCAGTTCGAAAACTATTTCAAATTCGGGTTTGTGCGGAACCCGTGGGATCGCGTCGTGTCGCTGTACGAACGAAAAGAGGCGCTGCAGATGAAAGATCAGATGACCTTCGAAGAGTTCGTTGACTGGATCCGCTACAGCAGCAGCACGTGTGTGCATTCGTCGCCGCACCGTTATCAGCTCGATTGGTTCGTCGATCCGAATGGGACCGTGCTCGCTGATTTCATCGGTAAGTTCGAACGGCTGGAGGAAGACTGGGCTTTCGTCGCGGAAAAGCTGGGGCTGACCCGGACGCTGCCGCACAGCAGGCCGAACGCGCGCGACCGGCATTACAGCGAATACTACAACGCGCGTACCAGGGATGTGATCGCGACGAAATTCGACGTCGACATCGAACACTTCGGCTACAAATTCGGCCCCAAGCGTTTTGGAGGCTAAATTGCACCGGAGGAGCCGGAGCCGTCGCTCTCGCACTGACATGAACGCCATTGTCCTGACCTGTGATCGGTATCGCGTCATCACTCATCACAT
>DASYVG010000387.1:0-2308 GCA_035937255.1 Chthoniobacterales bacterium
GAGGAGGAAATTGAGCAGAATCGTCATTGGGACGGGCAATATCGCGAAAGCTGTCCGTTTGTAAAACCGGGAGCGCGATCGGAATCGGCGCTCCTCATTGCGGATTTGTGACTTGGCGGAACGCAGTCAGGCGATCTCGCGCTCGCGCTGTTCCGCCTTGATCGCGTTCCAAACCTCATCCAATTCATCCAAGTCTGCTTCTCCCAGCTTCTTTCCGCGTCCCCGGAGCTCGGTCTCGACGGCATTGAACCGGCGTACGAATTTGTCGGTCGCACGTTGCAGCAAACTCTCGGCGTCGAGCCGCGCCTTGCGTGCCAGGTTCACGGCGGCGAAGAGCAAATCGCCGATCTCATCCGCCACTGCGTCCGCATTTCCAGACGCAAGCGCAGTTTTCGTCTCGGCCACCTCCTCATCAAGTTTCGCAATCACATCCGAAACTTTGGGCCAGTCGAAATTCACACGCGCAGCTTTGCTCTGCGCCTTCTGCGCGCGCATCAAAGCTGGCAAGGCAAACGGCAGATCAGCGAGATAGTGCGCTTCGCCGTCTGCTTTCTCAGCGCGCTTGATCGCCTCCCATTGTTTCAGAACGGCGCCAGTATCAGAAACGAATGATGCGCCGAAAACATGCGGATGCCGGCGGATGAGCTTTTCCGTCACCTCACGCACGACCGCCTCGAGATCGAAGCGGCCTTGATCGCGGGCGATCTCGGCGTGCATCACCACCTGCAGGAGCAGGTCACCGAGCTCCTCCTGCAGGTTGTTGTCGTCCCGCGCGCGCACGGCGCCGGTGACTTCGTATGCTTCTTCCAGCAAGCCGGGCAAAAGCGAGAGGTGAGTTTGTTCGCGGTCCCAGGGGCAGCCGCCGGGCGCGCGGAGTTGCGCGACGATCTCGCGCAACTTCGTGAAACCTTCGCTCATATCCGCCAGAGCGAGCGGTGGGTCCGGAATTCGGAAACTTCTCCCGTGGTCTTTTTGCCTACGTAAATCGCGATGCCGATCACGCTCGCAAGAGTGGCCAGGAAAATGAAGGCGACGAGCCACGCCGGGATGTGCCCCACGCGAAGCGCGCGGTAAAAATCCGCCACGCTACTCATCGCCATGGGCGCGTGCAGGAAGATCTTCGTCACCCAGGCGACCATGATGAGGATGAAAATGAAAACGTAGTTGCGCTTCAGTCGCCGGCCGATCGCTTCCAGCTTCGTGATTTTAAACGACGGCAGAATCAGGTCCTCACAAACCAACTTCTTCCATTCGCCCTGCAGCATCTCGCGATTTTCCATCACCATCGGCACAAGGAAGTGCGCTTCGAGCATTCGCACGCGCGCGCGGAAAGCGTCATAAAAGCGATAGCGGCGCGCTTCGATCCAGAGCATTCCCCAGACAATCGCGAGATTGAAAAAAAAGATAATGTGAGGCACGTCGCGATTGGAAAACGCGATCGTGATGATCGCGGTGCTGCTCGTGATGGCCCAGTTCGTCGTAATGTCGAGCCGCTGGCGCCAGACCATGATGCGCGCCAGTTCGCCCCGGTAAAAATGGGACATGGCATTGACGTACCCAGGATCGTAGACGCTGTGCTGCATCGAGATCGTGGCCTCATCGGAGGATACGACGGGAATGTTTTCAGTTGCCACCAGTCTGGGGATGATTCGATAACAGCGTCGGGCGCGTCAATCCTATCTATCCTGCCTTTGTTCATGGCCCCGCAATTCAACGAACTGTTCGACCCCGATCACGTGGTGCTGGACCTGCGCGCGGCGAGCCAGAATGAAGCGATCCTCGAGATTGTGGAACGACTCCGAGCCCGTGGCAAAGTGGCGGAATACTACGAGTTCTCCGACGAGGTAATGGAGCGTGAAAGCAAAAGCTCGACCAACACGGGCGACGGAGTGGCCTTCCCGCATGCCCGCACCGATCGGGTGAAACAGATCGTCCTCGGGATCGGCCGGAGCAGAACTGGCGTGCGTTTCGGAGACTCTGCCGCGCTCGTCCATCTTGTCTTCCTGATCGGGGTGCCGCAGCGGCTTGTTACTGATTATCTGGTCTGCGTCGGCACGATCGCGCGCATCGTGAAAACCGAGGAAATGCGCGCTGCCTTGATGAAAGCCGAAACGGCGAGCGAGTTTGTGACATTGCTTCGGGAAGGCGCGTTATTGTTGGAGTGAGTCGAGTTCGACAGCGAATTCCGGCGGCGCGCTGTGTGCGGAACGTTCTCGATAATACCAGCGGTGGAGAACGTGCGGAGAGACTCCGAGCTTGTAGAGCAGCATGAAGAAGCCGTTTTGAATCGTTGCCCACCAGGCCCCTT
>DASYVG010000388.1:0-6508 GCA_035937255.1 Chthoniobacterales bacterium
CGTTTTGTTTGTCGTCGCTGCGGTTTTCAAAAGGTAGGACCGCGATTGATTTCTCCCGCACTTGGGCGGGCGGTGCGGGCGTTTTTTGAACGACCCCATAGCGTTGGTGAGTCAAAAACCCGATCACCAGCAGGAGCACGCCGATGATCAGGAAATCCAACTTCCGGCCAGTGCGGCGAGTGATCGATTCGTGCCGGGCGACCTCGTCCGTGCGCTTCAAGCCTTCCGGCGTGAGCTCAAATATCCACGCCAGGACGAGCGCGAACGGGAATCCAAACAAAAGCAAGATTACGACCAGGCGCACGCACCAGTTTGGGATATTAAAAAACGGACAAATCTGCGTGGCGATCTGCGTTATCGCCCAGCCAACGATTCCATAGGCCACGGCTACTCGGTAGACATTCCGCCGCTTTAGCTCGGCAAAAATGCTCTTGGGGTTCAGATGAACACCGTCCATAAAGAGCGCTCCCGGGTACGTAAAAGTAACGAGATAAGAGCTGCCTGTCTACCTTGCTCAGTTCATCATTTAGCCTCGTCAGTTCGACGCTCGCCTGGGGCGATTCGGCGGAGAGGATGCAGCCCTCACGGTTGCGATCACCTGCGACCATTGCGAGGAGTCAGAGTCGAACGGCCTCCTCAGCGAACGGCGGAAAAATTTCAATTCGATGATGCATGACTGGCTGTCAGGTCCTTCACCGTCTTCGGTTCAGGAGGACCGCGTGTTGTAAAAACTCCGCGCGTTGACAGCCTCTCGACAGCTTCTATAGTCGTGCTCCCCGCTCACCGAAATTCTCCCCGCACCGCTGTTTTTCATGCCTTCGACTGAAATTATTCTCACCGAAAACATCCCCGGCCTGGGCGCTGAGGCCGACGTCGTGAAAGTGCGACGCGGTTACGCTCGCAATTTTCTTTTGCCGCACGGCAAAGCTTACGAAGTCACGCCGGCCACGATGCGTCAGCTCGATAACCTCAAGGGCAAGCGAGCGGAGCGTGAAGCGCGCGAATTAAACGAGGCAGAAGACGTCGCGCGCCGGATCGGCAAGTCCAAGCTCGTGTTCACGCTTGAAACCGGTGAAACCGGGAAAGCTTTTGGTTCGATCACGGCAAACGACATTGTGATCCGCCTTAAAAACGAGGTGGGCGTGGATCTGGATCGCCATCGTCTGAGCCTCGAACATCCGATCAAAGCGACCGGCGAACACGAAGTCGCAATCAGATTGCATCATGACGTGACTGCGACGCTTAAGTTTCAGGTCAAATCAGCTACCGAAGCGAAACCCGACGTTGAGGATACGGCGGAAATTGGCGGCAAAGGCCGCGTCCCCAGAAAGCGCGACACAAAGTAAATGCCGAGTTCTCAAGGTTCCGGAAACGGTCCTGAGAAACCTCGCAAGACAGCGACAAACGGCGCTGACCGAGGTTCGGCAGCCCCGAATGGCGGCAGAGTTTTCCCCAAGTCGCCAACAGCTTCTACTCAGGATATTCACCGTACGCTGCCCCACAGTGTGGAAGCGGAGCAGGGCGTTCTCGGGTCGATGCTCATATCGCCGCGCGACGTAATCGCGGAGTGCGTCGAAAAGATTAACGAGGGATACTTTTACGTCCCGGCTCACCAGACCATCTACACGGTTTTGGTTGAACTGTGGAATACCGGACAAGGAATCGATCTGATCACTTTCACGCAGACGTTGCGTGATCGGAACATTCTCGAAGCGGTCGGCGGTGCGCCGGCCGTGACCAGTCTTTTCACCTTTGTTCCGACCGCGGCGAACGTCGCCTATTACCTCGAAATCGTGCGGGATAAGTTCATCCTGCGCCAGATTATCGCGGCCTGCACCGAAAGCGTGCGCCGTTCCTACGACGAACAGGATGAAGTAAATAATCTGCTCGACGAAGTGGAGCAGAAGATTTTCGCCGTGGGTGAAGACCGTTTTAAAGGTCAGATGCTCACGATGAAAGACCAGGTGATGGATGCGATCGAGTCCATCGAAAAGCTCTATGAGCGCCGCGGCGGCATCACCGGCCTTTCGACCGGGTTCACCGAGTTGGACCGGATGACTAACGGGTTGCACGCGGCGGAGATGATCGTGATCGCGGCGCGGCCCAGCATGGGAAAAACGGCGCTGGCGATGAATGTCGCGGAGCATGTCGCGATCAATGAGAAACGCGCGGTCGCTGTTTTCAGTCTGGAAATGAGCAGCCAGCAGCTCGTGCAGCGCATGCTCTGCTCGCGCGCGCGCGTGAATCTGCAAAAAGTTCGCGACGGGTTTCTGGCGGAGCGCGATTTCCCGAGTCTTACCTCCGCCGCGTCGAAACTGGCGGAGGCGAAAATCTTCATCGATGACACCGCCGGACTCAGCATTCTCGAGCTGCGCGCGAAGGCGAGGCGGCTGAAAGCGCAGCATGATATCGAATTGATCGTGGTGGATTACCTGCAGTTGCTGCGTTCCACGACCCGCCGGGCCCAGGACAACCGGCAGCTGGAAATCTCCGAAATCTCAGCAGGCCTCAAGGGTCTCGCGAAGGACCTCAAGATTCCGATCATCGTCATCGCACAGTTGAATCGCCAGCCGGAAGCCCGCACGGGCGGGAAGCCGCGCTTAAGCGATCTGCGTGAATCCGGCTCGATCGAGCAGGATGCGGATCTCGTCGGGTTACTCGTTAGGCCAGAAGTCTACGAGGAAGATGAAGATGCGCGCGCGGAGAAAGCCGGCGAGGCGGAATTGATCATCGCCAAGCAACGCAACGGTCCAGTCGGCGACGTGCCGCTGACATTCTTGAAAGAGTTCACGCGTTTCGAAGATCGCGCGCGCAACGTCAGGGAGGAAAATTAGCCGGGGGCGGTGCGGAGAGATTTCGCGGCGGTCACGACGTGGGCCGCGTCAATCCCGAATTCCTTCATTACTTCCGCGCCGGGCGCGCTCAAACCGAAGCGATGCAGGCCAATCACTTTGCCGTCGAGCCCGACGTATTGATACCAGATCTCCGGCACACCGGCTTCAATCGCGACGCGGTTCCGACATGATTTCGGCAACACTTCCTCGCGATACTCTTCCGATTCGCGATTGAATCGCTCCATGCACGGCATCGACACCACGCGTGTGCCGGCACCGAGTTCCTGCGCCGCCGCGACCGCATGCTGCAATTCGCTGCCGCAGGAAAGGATGATCAACTCCAGCGGCGCGCTCTCGCGTTTCGCGATATAACCGCCGCGAAACACCCCTGCGCGCCGCGTCTTCAGATCAATTTCATTCAGGATCGGGACCGCTTGCCGGCTGAGCGCGAGCAAGGTTGGGCCGTCGATCCGCTGCGCGGCGGCCACGAATGCCGCGGCTGTCTCCTCCGGGTCACCGGGTCGGATAACATCGAGGTGTCTAATCAAACGGAGCGCGCTGACGGTCTCGACGGGCTGATGCGTCGGACCATCTTCGCCGACGCCGATCGAGTCATGCGTGAAAATGTAAATGTTCGGCAGGCGTGAGAGCGCCGCGAGACGGATGGATGGCCGGCAGTAATCGGAGAATACGAGAAATGTTGCGCCCGATGCCCGAAAAACGCCGTGATAGCCAACGCCGTTCATGATCGCGCACATGCCGTGTTCGCGAATGCCGAAGCGGATGTTGCGGCCGTCCGGTGTGTCGCGCGTGAAATCGCCGCCGTCCTTGATGTAGTTCAAGGTCGAGCCGTAGAGATCGGCGCTACCGCCGATGAGATTCGGCATCGCCTGCGCAATCGGCTGCAGCGCTTCACCGCCCGCCTTGCGCGTGGCAAGTTTGGCATCCTGCGGAAACGGCGGAATCTTCGCCAGCAAATCGGCCGGCACGTTTTTGTCGATCGCATCGTCTAACGCGCTCGCTTTATCCGGATTCGCTTTGCGCCATTCATTCCACGTTTTTTCCCAGTCCGCGAAATTCGCGAGCAGCTTCTTTTTGTGCTCGGCAAAATACTCACGCGTCTCGCGCGACACGAAATAATGTTCGTCCGGCAATCCGAGCTTCTTGCGATCCGCGTCGACGAATTTAGCGCCCGCTTCGCCATGCGCTTTCGCGGTACCGGCGACCTCAGGAATACCTTTGCCCGCCAGCGTGTGCGCCATGATGAACTGCGGTTTCCCGTTGTCCCGCTCCCTCGCGATTTCGCACGCGTCGAGAAACGCCTGCATGTCGTCGCCCTGGATTTCCTGCACGTCGAATCCGTAACTCTCGTAGCGCTTCCGCGTGTTTTCGCTCTGCGTCTGCTTCGCCATCGCATCGAGCGTGATCGCGTTGTCGTCGTAAATCAGGATAAGGTTATCGAGACCGAAATGCCCGGCGAACGCACTCGCCTCCGAGCTGACGCCTTCCTGCAAACAACCATCGCCAGCCAGACAAAAAATATGCTGATTGAAAATGCGATGCTCCGGCGTGTTAAAATGCGCGACCGCCATTTTCGCCGCCACGGCGACGCCCACAGCATTGCCGACGCCCTGCCCCAGCGGCCCGGTCGTGCACTCGACTCCTGGCGTTTCGAAATACTCCGGGTGCCCCGGCGTTTTCGAATGCAATTGCCGGAAGCGTTTGATGTCGTCGATCGAAACGTCGTAGCCGCTTAGGTGTAGCCACGCATACAGAAACATGCTGCCGTGCCCGGCGGAGAGAATGAAATAATCGCGACCGATCCAGCGCGGCTGCTGGGGATTGTGCTGGAGCAAATAACCGTAAAGCACAGCGCCCATTTCCGCGCAGCCGAGCGGCAGGCCGAGATGGCCGGACTGCGATGTTTGCACCGCGTCCATGGCCAGGCCGCGCGCTTCATTAGCGGCACGCGACAGGATTTCAGAATTCAAACTCATGGTTTGTTATAATCGCGGGGCGCGAGCAAGGGAAACGATTTCACATTGGCCGTTCCCGCTTTCGCATTCGGGCGAAAAGAACGAGACTACGGAGCACTCCGCGCATGAACCAATCGCTCTTTCTTCACATTGCTGAGCGTCTCGAAGGCCTTCTCGGTAAACTCCCCGCTTCGCTGCAAAAGCCGATTTTTCACGAGTTGATCCCGCTTAAGGAGCTTTTCCTGCAGCAGCGCGCGCCGCGATTCGTGCTCACCGGAACCAGCAGCGTGCCGGCGCAGGAGATCGTGGCCGCGCTTTTTTCTTCCGCCGGTCTGAGCGACATGCGCGATGTCCTCACGGAGCTTTACCGCTGGCAGGAAATTGAGATCGGCGCCTTGGGCAAGATTATGTTGCTGGACGCGCGCGGCGCGGACGATTCGGCCTCTGATCTTGTTCGTGACGAACTGAATCTACAGGCCGGCGACGTTTTTGTTCATCTGCAGGAGAGTGGAACTAAGCTGGCCGGTCGATCACGTGAACAAGATTTTCTCGTCGGACTCCTTCGACAGAACGGCGGAGCGAAAATTGTGGCGATTGCTTGGGGAAAGCGATCGCGTCGACTGCGCCCAAAGGAGGATAGCGGTGAGCCGGGGGGAACAAACTCGAATTGCGCCGCAAAACTCGAATCGGAACTCGCGAGCCATCCGGAATGTTCTGGGCGCGTGATCAAAGTGTTTGAGCTGCGCGCCGAGGCGGACGGTGCGATGAGGGATCGGTTCTCGCGAGAGCTCATGGCCCTTCTCTCTGCAGAACTCCCGAATGAGGCGCGAGTGGAGATGATCCGCATTTCGCGCGATCGAGAAGCTCAGACGCGGATCGCCCAGGTGCTGGTCAAATCCACGAGCGCGACGTGCACCGCGATCGGCGCCCAACCAATTCCTCTCGCAGATCTCCCCATTCTCACAGCTCTCCAGCTAGTGATGATCTCTGGGATTATGCACATCAGCGGGCGTGAAAAGAGCCTGCGCGCCGCGACCGAGTTTTCGGCGGCGCTCGGTGCCAATGTGGGCGCGGGGATGTTGCTACGGGAAGGCACTCGCGCGTTGCTGAAATTCTTTCCGGGCTGGGGCAACGTTGTTTGCGGGATGGTGGCCGGCGCGGGCACCTATGCGATCGGGAAATCTGCCACGGCTTATTTTATCGAAGGAGTGTCGTTGAAGGACGCTCGGCGAACGTATCTTGCCAGCCCCAAGAAACCGATCCGGCAAAAACTGCCGGCCCAATCGGGCGATCCTATTTCGAGCAATCGAAGGGACTAGATCTCTTTTGCTTTGTCTGGGTGATAACTTGTGAATAACCCCGTGCGCCTAGCGCGAATTGTTCACACCGATTTGTGAATAGCACGGGAGAAAATCTCGCGTCTTTCTGCTGAGTGCTGGCAACCGGAATGAAGCTCTCCGAAATCGACGCGACCCTGCGGGAAATCCGCGTTTCGCCCGTCAAAACGCTTGGTCAGAATTTCCTCCACGACCAGAACCTCGCGCGCTGGATCGTGGCAAAAGCAGAGCTCTCAGCGGACGATTTCGTGGTGGAGATCGGCCCCGGATTAGGCGCGCTCACGGAGTTTGCTCTGGCGAGCGGAGCCCGTGTGCTGGCCTTGGAAAAGGACGCTCGCCTCGCCGATTTCCTGCGTGAAAA
>DASYVG010000389.1:0-1905 GCA_035937255.1 Chthoniobacterales bacterium
ATAACCGGTGAGCCGTTTAAACTAAATGATCGTCCGCGTGACGAAATCACCTGGATCTGCGGACCTGGCCCCGGCTTGCTCACGCGTTACGCGGCCGAGGATTATCGGGTTAGGCTCCGCTTACGGCGCATCTCGGAGAAAAGCGACCAAATGGACCTCGGGGTCCTTCGCACGCCCAAAGCAGACGCTCAGGGCGCGACCGAACATGAAAGCTGGGTCGCACTGTTGCCGGACGTGCGAAGTTTGCGGATCACGTACTTCGATCCACGGCTGAATACCTGGGTCGATAGGTGGAGCGATGCCGTGACTTTGCCGCGTTTGATAAAAATTGTCCTCGGGCGACCGGACCGTTCCGTCCCTTGGGAAGCTATCGTGGCGCTCGGGCGCACCCCATTGTGATGAGACGCCCTCACCTGGCGCGCCGTGGCGCGGCTCTCATGTTGGCGCTCTGGGCTCTCTTCCTGCTCAGCGCGATGGTGATCTCATGGTCGCTCGACATCGATTCTCGCATCACGCTTTCGGGCTCGGCGAATCGCCAGCTGGAAGCCGAAGCGATGGCGTGTTCCGGAGCGGAGGTGGCTTTGCATCCCGCGGTGAAGGCGGGCTCTCCGCTCCTGCGTGGAAAGTTCAGCGCCACCGAAAGCTACGAAGCGCATATCACCGGCGAAGGCGGACGCCTGAATTTGAACTGGATCGTCGCCGGCGAAAATCCGGCCCGGCTTGAGATTCTCAGAAAATATCTCGAGATCAAAGGCGTCGATCTGAACGAGCGCGACCACATGATTGATTGTTTGCTGGATTGGGTGGACCCGGATTCGCTCGTGCGTCTGAATGGCGCCGAGACCGACGGGGATTACAAGCCCGCGAACACGCTTCTCACGCGCATTGATGACTTGAAACGCGTGCGCGGGTGGAGCGACTGGGTGGCCGTCGCGACTTGGGATGCCGACTTCACACTTAATAGCACCGGGCCGATCGACATAACTTGGGCGTCCCGCGAAGTGCTGCTCTCCATCCCGGGAATGACCGAGCCACGCGTCGATCAGTTTCTGCAAATGCGCCGCGGACCGGATGGGATCGACGGCACGGAAGATGACGCGCCTTTCAAGTCAATCGAGAACGTGCGAGTTGCGCTTGGCTTTTCGCCAGAGCAGTTTAAACAACTTTCCGGTTTGATCGGCTTCAAGGATCAAGTGCTGCGGGTGGTGAGTGTCGGCAAATCAGGCGACATGACACGCGTGGTCCAAATGGTGATTCGCAAAGCTGGCAATGTGCCGCAACTCATCACTTGGAAGGAGCTGTGATATCGATTCCGCCGCGCGCAAGGTTTTCATAATCCCAGCAGCCCAAGGCTGGAACCTCGTCCGCTGGATGGAGCAAAACGCTGCGTGGGAGGTCCGCGGATTTGCAACTCTCGAGGAAGCCGCGCCGATTCTAACCTCGAACGATGAGTTCGTGCTGGCGCTCCCGATCAGCGCCGTCCTCGTGCAACGGCTCCGCCTGCCCGCCGCCGCGGAGGAGGATTTTGCCGAGATGGTGCGGATTCAGATGGAGAAGACGTTGCCTTACGCGCCGGAAGAGGTGACCACTGGTTTCGAAGTCATCGAAAAAATCGGCGAAGACAGCGTCGTTAGTGCAGTCGCCGTGCATAATGAGAAGCTCAATGAACTGGCCGCGCCGCTCTCTGCGCGCGGCTTGTTTCCGAGTCGCGTGACCGTCTACGCGGCGCTGCGGTGCGCGACGCACGCGCCAAACGGCGGCGCGTTTCTCATCTTCCCAGAGCAGGGCTCCGTCATTTGCGCGATCGGGGAAGGGGGCGCGGTTAGTTTCGCCCGGACGTTGGAGGGTGGCGACCCGAAGCAGCTCGAGATGGATCTGCCCAATCTCGTCTTGAGCGCCGAGTTG
>DASYVG010000390.1:0-10391 GCA_035937255.1 Chthoniobacterales bacterium
GATTAGCGGCATGAACAGAGCGATCACAATCGTTCCGACAACGAGCGCCAGGAACACGATCATGATCGGCTCCAAGAGCGACGTCAGGGCGACAACGGCATTATCGACCTCGTCGTCGTAAACTTCCGCGATCTTCAGGAGCATTTCGGGCAACTTACCGGTCTCCTCGCCTACGTCGATCATGCTAATGACGATGGGCGGGAACGCGCCGCTTGCTTCCAACGGTTGCACGATCGATTCGCCTTCCTTCACGCTGTCATGCACTTGGGCGATCGCGTTCGAAATCACCGCATTTCCCGCCGTCGCACGCGTGATATCCAGCGCCTGCAGAATCGGCACGCCGCTCGTGACCAACGTTCCGAGCGTGCGCGAGAAGCGAGAGATCGCAGTTTTACGGAGAAGATCACCGAACAGCGGCATGCGCAGTTTCAGGCGATCGAACACCGCGCGTCCCGCCGGAGTGCGCGAAACGAACTTGTAACCGAAGACCACGACGGCTAGCCCCCCGAGAAGCAGCCCCCAGTGCTCCTTTACGACATTACTGACGCCGATCACGAAGAGGGTGATTGAGGGCAGCGGCTTATCGCCCAGCATGTCGTGAAAAATGGCCTCAAACTTTGGCACGATGAAAATGAGCAGAAACGTCATGATGCCCATGGCGAGAACCATGACGATGATTGGATAGACCATCGCGGCGACGACCTTGTTCTTGATCTTCTGCGCCTTTTCCTGGAATTCCGCGAGACGGCCGAGCACGAGTTCCAGGACGCCGCCGAGTTCGCCGGCGCGGACCATGTTCACGTAAAGATCGTTGAAGATGGCGGGATGCTGCGCCAGGCCTTCGGAAAAGGTGCTGCCGCTCTGCACGGAATCGGCCAGACGATTGATGGTGGTCCGCAGGACGGCATCACGCTCCTGCTTCGCCAGCACATTCAGTCCACGCAATAGAGGCAAGCCGGCGTCGATCAGCGTGGCCAGTTGACGAGTATAACTTGTCAAAACTTTAGCCTTCACTGTCTTGCGCGCGAAGAGAACAACACCCTTCTTTTTCTCCGTGGTCCCAGCTTTGGCGGCGGCGACCACCGGTGTGCGTTTCGCTGCCTTCGCGATCTTGGGCGGGCCTTTGCCTTCCTCGAAGACGTTGGTCGGGAAATAGCCGGCCTGACGCAGTTGACCGATCGCTTCGTTGGCCGAAATCGCCTCGACCAGCCCGGTGGATTCCGCGCCGCGGGAATCGAGAGCTACATAGGTATAACGCGCCATGGGTTCGGGTGTGCTGAGCTAGTGAAGGCAACGCCGGTCGCTGCGTGTCGGGCTACGTGTATTTCAGCACTTCTTCTATGGTGGTGTCACCATCGAAAATGCTCCGCAATCCATCCTGCCGCAGCGTTACCATCCCAAGCTCGATGGCTTTTTGTTTGAGCACGACCGTCGGAGCGCGCTGGTTAATCAGCTCGCGGAGCGGGTCCGTAATCTTCAACAGCTCATAAATTCCTTTGCGGCCCTTGTAGCCAGTGTGATTGCAGACGTCGCATCCCTTCCCGTAGAAGAATTGCTTTTCGCCCAGATCACGACGCGCGACTCCGAGTTGATCGAGCAGTGATTCTTTAGGCCGGTAGGACGTGCGGCAGCGGCAATTCGGGCAGATGCTCCGCAGCAAACGCTGGCCCAGCACCGCCTCGAGCGTGGACGAGATCAGAAATGGTTCTACGCCCATGTCGATAAGGCGCGTGATCGCGCCGGAGGCGTCGTTCGTGTGCAGAGTTGTGAAGACGAGATGGCCGGTGAGCGACGCCTGAATCGCAATTTGCGCGGTCTCGAGATCTCGGGTTTCGCCCACCATGATGCGATCGGGATCCTGGCGAAGAAAAGCGCGCAGAATACGCGCGAACGATAAGCCGATGCCGTCGTTCACCGGGACCTGCACAATACCTTCCAGGTCGTATTCCACCGGATCTTCCGCGGTCAGAAGTTTGGCATCGATCGTATTGATCCGGCGCAAACACGAATACAGGGTTGTCGTTTTCCCGGAGCCGGTCGGGCCGGTGACAATGAAAATGCCGTTCGGCCGGTTGATTACCTCCACAACGTAGTCGCGGATGTAATCAGGCATCGCGAGGGCATCGAGGTCAAGGTTAACGGTCGTGCGATCGAGCACGCGCAGCACGACGCTCTCGCCGAATTGCGTGGGCAAGGTGGAAACGCGCATGTCGATCGTGCGGCCGGCGATGTTTTTCTGAATGCGTCCGTCTTGGGGCAAACGGCGCTCGGCGATGTTCATGTTCGCCATCACTTTGACGCGCGAGATGACGGGGAGGGCGAGATGTCGAGGTGGCGGTGACATCTCGTAAAGGGCGCCGTCCACGCGATAACGGATTTTGAATTCGTTCTCGAAAGGTTCAAAATGAATGTCGCTCGCGCGATCCTGGATCGCTTGAAAAAGAATCAAATCGACAAAACGGATGATCGGCGTGGCGTTCGCTTCCGCCTCGACGTCGAGCGTGGTGCCGTCTTCGGACCGCAAGGCGAGCAGCTCACCCGTTTCGCCGAGCTGCTTGAGGATTTCCTCCATCGTGGAGGTTTCCGCCCCGTAGTAGCGCTTAATCCGTTCCTCCACCTGATCGGTGGGAGCGACAACGATGTTGATATCCCGGCCGAGGGCGAAGCGGAGATCTTCCGCGGCCCGCAGATCGAGCGGATCCACAAGTGCGACCGACAATCCCGCGTCGTTCATTTCGATCGGCAGAGCACGATGCAACCGGGCCAGGCCGCTCGGAATCAGGCGCAAAATCTCAAGTGGAACCTCTCGCTCGCTCATGTCCACGAGCTCCGATCCGGTCGCGTCCGCGATCACCTGATAGAAGCTGCGCTGATCGACAAAGCCGTTGTCGATCATTGTCTGGAGCAGGCTCTTCCCGGTCAGATTCGCCTCAGTCAGGATGTCGTCGATCTGGGACGGCTCCAACACCTGCTGTTCAATGAAAAGATCAGCGATCTGGCGACTGTTCATCTTTCGGCACGCGCTAATTCACGTCGCCCAACGTGATGGAAATGACCTCATCGGCGGAGGTAAGGCCGGCCAGGATTTTGCGGATCCCGTCTTCCCGCAAAGTGCGCATGCCAAGTTCGCGCGCGCGCTGGCGCAGGTGCAGAGTCGATTGGCGATTATTGATCAGGTGTCGGACGTCGTCGTCGATCACGAAGATCTCGAATATTCCAATGCGTCCTCTGTAACCGGTGTGGCGGCAATGATCGCAGCCGACGGCCTTGTGAACCTGCGCCTCCTCGAGCTGGGAGGGCTCGAGATTGAGCGCCCGCAGATCGGTCTCGCTCAATTCGCCAGGTTGCTTGCAAATCGCGCACAAGCGCCGCACAAGGCGCTGCGCCATAATCGCGCGAATCGACGAGGCGACCAGAAATGGCTGCACGCCGATATCGACGAGGCGCGCGACCGCGCTGGGCGCGTCATTAGTGTGCAGCGTGCTGAAGACCAGATGGCCGGTGAGACTCGCGTTGGTGGCGATGGAGGCGGTCTCGAGATCGCGGATCTCACCGATCATGATGATGTTGGGCGCCTGTCGCAAGATCGAGCGGAGCGCGGCCGGGAACGTCATCCCGATATCAGTGTTCACCTGCACCTGATTGATGCCGTTCATCTGATATTCGATCGGCTCCTCGACCGTGATGATTTTGCGGTCGGGTTTATTGATGTAATTCAGGCAGGCGTAAAGCGTGCTCGTCTTGCCCGAACCAGTTGGTCCAGTCACAAGCAGAATGCCATCAGGCAAACGCAGCAAGCGTTCGAAAGTTTCCTGGTCATCGCTGAAAAATCCGAGTTCAGGCAGACCCAGCATCAGACTGGATTTATCGAGCACGCGCATCACGACGCTTTCGCCATGATTGGTCGGAACCGTGGAGACGCGCAGATCGATCGGTTTTCGTCGAATTTTCACCTGGATCCGTCCGTCCTGGGGGAGCCGTTTTTCCGCAATGCTCATCGAGCCGGTCATAATCTTCAGCCGACTGATGATGGCGGACTGGAGCCGTTTGGGCGGCGCTTGCATCTCCTGCAGCACACCGTCGATGCGAAACCGGACGCGGAATTTCTTGTCGAGCGGCTCCAGATGAATGTCACTGGCTCCGAGGCGATGCGCTTCGATCAAGAGCATGGAGACCAGTCGAATGATGGGCGCATCAGTCGAGTTTTCGTCGTTGAGGTCGGTGCTGTCGCCCAGCTCCAGCCCGAGGTCGATTTCGCCGCCAAGCTGACGGGCAAGCACGTCCGACGCTTCGTCCGCGGTGCCGTAATATTTGATGAGCGCTTCGCGGATGCGAGGCGGACTGGTGCAAACAAGTTCGATTTCGCGCTGCAGTAAGAAGCTCAGGCTATCGATCGTGTCGATGTCGAGCGGATCGCTGACGGCGATGATCAATCCGGTTTCCCCGATGCCAACGGGAATGACCTTGAAACGGCGGGCGTCTTCCGGCAGGACCTGCTGAATTATTTCCGGAGGGATTAGCATCGTCGCGAGGTCGATCCAATCCATGTGCGCTTGCGCCGCCAGCGTGCGCGAGACGTCAGCCTCAGAGACGACGCCATCCCGCACCAGCACGTCGAGGACGGAAGGAGCGCCGTTCAAGCGGGACTTCGCGGATGCGATCTGCCCGTTCGTGACGAGTCCCACATCCTCCAGAACCTTGAGGAGGTAATTTTCGTTCGACTGCACCGAGTGTCGTGGCGTCCGGCGCGCTTACTCCACCGTCACGCTTTTAGCGAGGTTGCGCGGCTTATCGACGTCACGGCCCAGTTCGACCGCGAGATGGTAGGCCAGAAGCTGCAATGGAACGACCGTCAAGATAGGGCTCACGAAATCGGGAACCTTCGGCACGGTGATGATGTCTTCCGCTATCTTCGCGAGCCGGTCAGCGCCCTCGCCCGAGGTGATCGCGATGACCGGTCCTTTGCGAGCTTTCACCTGTTCGATGTTATTCACATTTTTCGAGAAAACTGCATCGTCCGGAGCGATGAAAACCGACGGTAGGTCCGGCCGCACGAGCGCGATGATTCCGTGCTTCAGCTCGGCGCTCGGATGTCCTTCGGCGAAGAGATATGTTATCTCTTTCATTTTGAGTGCACCTTCCAGCGCGACTGGAAAGTTGAACTGCCTGCCGAAGAAGAGCATGCCGTTCACCGAAGCGTATTTTTTGGCGATCGCTTTGATTTGATCGCTTAGGTTCAGCACTTCCTCGATTTGTTTCGGAAGACTCTCGAGCGCAGCGATAATCTGCGTCCCTTCGGAGGTGGAAAGATGGCGCATACGCCCGAGGAGCAAACCGATCAGGTTGAGGATAACGACCTGGGAGGTGAAGGATTTGGTGGCGGCGACGCCAATCTCTGGACCCGCGTGCATGTAGACGCCGCCGTCGCTCTCGCGCGCGATCGTGCTCGCGACATTGTTGCAAATGCCGAGGGAACGGTAGCCTTTGCGTTTGCTCTCCCGCATGGCGCCGAGCGTGTCGGCCGTCTCCCCGCTCTGGCTGATGGCGAAGACGACGGTGTCGCGCGTCATCGGGGTATTACGATGCCGGAATTCACTGGCGTATTCGATCTCGGTCGGGATTCCGGCGAGCTGCTCGAGAATATATTCGCCGATCATCCCGGCATGCAGCGCCGTGCCGCAACCGGTGAGCACGACGCGGCACACATCGCGCAGCTCCGCGGTGGTCATGTTTAAGCCGCCCAGTTTTGCGGTGCATTCCTCGGGGCTGAGGCGGCCACGCATCGCATCACGGACCGACCCGGGCTGCTCAAAGATCTCTTTGAGCATGTAATGCGGATAGTCGCCCTTCTTGATATCCTCGTCGGTAAACTCGACCTTGCTGACTTCGTAGTTGCCGCCTTCCCCAGCGACCGAGCTGATTTCGAACTTGTCCCGCTCGACCGCGACGACGTCGAAGTCATTCAGATAAACAGCGTCCCGCGTGTAGGCGACGATGGCACTGACATCACTGGCCAGGAAATTCTCCTCTTTGCCCACCCCGAGTACCAGCGGGCTGCCACGTCGGGCGCCCACAATAAAATCAGGAATATCTTGGTGCACCAAGGCGATGCCGTAAGTGCCAATGACCTGCTGCAAAGCAGTGCGCAACGCGCTCACCAGTCGCGCCTTTGGCGTCTGCACAGGGCTCGTGCCGTTCCGGCTGGAGGCGTCGAAGAGTTTTCCCACCAGGTGCGCGAGCACTTCAGTGTCCGTTTCGGAGGTGAATTTATTGTCGCCCTCCCGGATCAGCTCGTCTTTGAGCGCCTGGTAATTCTCGATCACGCCGTTGTGGACGAGCGCGAGCTTGCCGCTGGCGTCGAAATGCGGATGCGCGTTTTGATCTGTCGCTTTCCCGTGCGTCGCCCAACGCGTATGACTGATGCCGTAGGTTCCGGTCGGGGGCCGCGCGGTCATCAGCTTGGCGAGTTCAGCGATCCGCCCCGCGCATTTGCGTGTTTCGACACGATCGCCGTCCACGATCGCCACGCCGGCGGAATCATAGCCGCGATATTCAAGCCGGCGCAGGCCATCGAGCAAGATGGGAGCCGCTTCCGAGCGTCCTACATAGCCGACAATGCCGCACATAGTGGACTCTGATCGTGACACTAACGGTCTCTGCGCGCAAGAGGCGTGCGTTTTGCAAAAAGGTTGCTCGAAGCTGCTGAGACTGAGTTATTGCACACGTGAGGACCGAAACCGCCAGTCAGCCAGCGCCTGCCGGAAGCGAACGGATTGTCGCCGCTCCAACGGCCGCATTGCCTCCCGGAACAACCCAACGGACACTTTCCGTCATCATGGGTGGCGGCGCAGGCACGCGCCTTTTTCCGCTGACGAAGGATCGCTCGAAGCCCGCCGTCCCACTCGGCGGCAAATATCGCCTCGTCGATATCCCGATCAGCAACTGCCTGAACTCTGGCTTGCGTTCGATCTATGTGCTCACGCAGTTCAACAGCATGTCGCTGCACCGGCACATCCAGGCGAGCTACAAATTCGACAACTTTTCGCGCAGCTTCGTCGATATCCTCGCGGCTCAGCAGACGCCGGAAGGCTCGCAGTGGTATCAAGGCACGGCCGATGCCGTGCGCCAGAACATGCGCTACTTCCTCGAGCGCCCTTTTGATTACTACCTGATTCTAAGCGGCGACCAGCTCTACCGGATGGATTTCCGCGCCCTGCTCCATCAACACATCGATTCCGGCGCCGACATTACACTTGCGACAAAACCGATCCAGCGGACGCAAGCCTCCGATTTCGGCATCATGGAGAGCGACGCCAACCGGCGGATTGTTCGCTTTGTCGAAAAACCAAAGGAGGACGCGGTTCTCGATGGATTGAAGATGAACCCGGAGCTGCTCGCTTCGATCGGATCGGGAGCGCAGGAAGAACTCTTCCAAGCCTCGATGGGCATCTACGTTTTCAATCGCGAGGTGCTGATCGCCGCGCTCGACAACGACCTCGCCGATTTCGGCAAACACATCATCCCGCAGTCGATCAAGGATCGGCGCGTGCACGCGCACATCTTTAATGGCTACTGGGAGGACATCGGGACGATTCGCGCGTTTTACGAAGCCAATCTGGATCTGACGGATCTGGTACCGCAGTACAGTTTCTTTGAAGCGGCGGCGCCGATTTACACGCACCCGCGATTTTTGCCCGGCAGCAAGATCAATGGCGCGACGCTGCGGCAGGCGATCATCGCGGACGGCTGCATCATTTCAGACGCCCATCTGGAACGCTCCGTCGTCGGAATCCGCAGCATCATCCGAACCGGCGCGACGATCCGAAATAGTGTCGTGATGGGCGCCGACTTTTATGAGACCGATCCGACTAACGCGCCCGATGGCGTGCCGCCTATCGGGATCGGGCGCAACTGCGTAATCGACCGCGCCATCATCGATAAGAATGCGCGCATCGCGGATGGCGTTGTTATCACTCCGGAAGGCAAGCCGGAGAACCTCGATGCGGACAACTACTTCATCCGCGACGGAATCGTCGTCGTCCCGAAGAACGCGGTCATTCCTGCCGGATTTTGGATCTAATGCCGAAGCGCCGCGCTAATGCGGACGATCGGTTAGTCCGGGAATATTACCCTGTTCCCACTTCTCCTGTTTATTCCAAGGGATGCTGGATTCCCGTTTCCCGTTCGGATCATCAACGAGCGGTGGTTGCTCCTTGGTCGCGCAGGACGCGAGCAGGCTGCCTGCGCCGGCCGTGAATACGAGAAGCAGAATGCGATAGGTGATCCGCTTAGGAACTTGAGCCGGCATAGATGACGATGTCTCCAGGTTGAACCTGAACGCCGCGCGCCAGGCTTGTGCTGACGATATCGGCGATGGCCGTAGATGGTTCAACCGAGGAAACGCGGATTTTTCCGATTAGCGCTCCGCCGCGCAGGACCAGCATCTCCGAATTTGCTTCCACGCCTTGCCGTCCGCCCAGGTTTAAAACGACGAAGTTGTAGGCTTGGTTTACGGCCAGGATCGTCCCGCGCAGTCCGGGATTTCCGCTTCCCGGGACCCGGCGCTTTTTCTCCTGCTCGAGCTGGATCGAATGTTCCTGAGCCGTACGAATTTTGTCTGAGAGGAGCGCTTTCTCGCGCTCGGCGCTGTCGAGTTCAAGCCTTGTCTCCCGCAGCTGAGTTTGCACATCGGTTGGACCAGCGGGGGGCTGTGCGCCGGACACGACGTTGGACGCGGCTGGTCCGATCCTCTTTTGCAGATCCGCGATCTGCGCTTCGCTCGCTGTTAATCTTGACTGCAAATCAGATTTTTCGGTCTGCGATTTCACAAGCTCCGCTTCGGCATCTGCCACTTTCGTTTCCGTTTCTGTTGGCTTCGTATTAGCGGCCGTCACGCTGGCTCCGCGTGCCTTCATCTCTTTCTCTTTCGCGGATCGGAGTCGTTCCGCTTGCTGTCGGGCGATCTCGCTTCGGGCCGTAGCCGAGCGCAAGTCGGCGGTCTTGTGTGCGTTCAGGATCCCGAAGATCGCGCCCAGCGCGAGCAGGAGAACGGAGATCGCAATAAGTTTTTTAGGCATGTGGCGCCGGTGCACCTCGACACTAAGGTGACTTGGTTTGTAATCCCGAACGGGACTGCAGTGCAATTCTCATTTCGGGTCGAGTCGCGGCGAACCGAGCCTGAGTTTCACGTTGCGCGGCTCGCCGCCTCGTCCTATAGGAAGCGGTTCATGGGCCAGCAACATCGAGTGACGGTCAAACGCCGGCGCCGCAAGGCGTATTCAGAACGCAAGAAGGCCCGCGCCAAAGCCGCACCGGCTCGTCGTGAGGTTGCTCCCAAATCGAAGCCAAAAAAAGCGACTGCGGCTGCGAAGTGACGACCGCGAGCCTTCGCTAGCTTCCGTTTTTTTCCGGCCATTCGGCTGGCAACACTGTAAACGCAGTGCGTTTGTTGCAGGTGCACGTGGACTATTTGATTGTCGACGGCCACAGCGTGATTTTCGCGTGGCCGGAGCTGCGCGAACTGCACGCGCGGCGCATGTCGCTCGCGCGAGACGCGCTCGTGCGAAAACTGCGCGATTATCAGGACTGGACCGGGGTCCGTGTCGTGGTCGTGTTTGATGGAAAAGGCACGGAAGTCAGCTCCACCGCGCAGCCTTGGGAGGTGCAAATCTTTTACTCCCGCGACGGACAGACGGCCGACTCTGTGATCGAACGACTCGCCAGTAAATACGCGTCGCAACATAAACTTCTGGTTGCGACGAGCGACCGTCTTGAACAGGAAACTGCCTCGGCTTGCGGCGCGGAATGCATCTCTGCGGACGGGCTGCGCCATCTGCTCGAGGACGTGCGGCGGAGTTGACTATGCCGCACGAGCGCACCTGCGCTAGGGCGAGAAGCGCCTAAGCAGCGCCGAGCAATGCGTGGGGCGGATGCGCGAGCGATTCTTTGCGCGCCCGCTGTTGGCACGTGGCCAGAACGCGTGAGAGCACGCAGTATAACTGTTCGATCGGAAGATTTTTACTCACGTAACCGTTCGCTCCCGCGCGCAAGGCAGCGTGCATGCGCTCTTCGTCGTAACCTACGCCAGTGAAGACGATAATGGGAAGACGCTGATCGAATTCGCGGATGAACGCGATCAATGCGATGCCGTCGACTTTAGGCATGTTCAAGTCCACCACGACGACATCGCAGCAATGATGCTGGAACCACCCAGCCGTCTGGAAGCCGTCCGTTAGCGACTCGCACGAGTGACCCTTTTGCCGAAGGTAGGTGACGAGAAATTTCGCGACCGCCGGCTCGTCATCGATTACCAGAAATTCGGCGGACTTGCGTGAGAGGACATTCATTGCGGCTCTTAGAATTACTATAACAACTATAAGCAAATCCCTTGC
>DASYVG010000391.1:0-4849 GCA_035937255.1 Chthoniobacterales bacterium
CCGAACACCAATGAGGCGCTCAGGACGGTGGCGAACATGCCGCCAAGAAATAATTTAATCATAACGGACTTTCTAGTTTACTAACTTGCTGCAGAGATCGCAGCGAAGATCGCTGGTTCATGCTGCCGAACGCATCGGCGAACCACAAAATTACGGATGCGGCAGGTACTCCTAATATCGTGTTTCGAGCACACCCGGCCTTATTTAAATCTGGGTTCGTCTGATCCACTGGTTATTGCAGCCTAAATTTTCTTTGCGTGAAATACACTCGGCGGGCACCGCTGCACATTACTATTCGCCCCGGCTCGATCGTGACCTGATTCTCGGTGCCCTACAGTCAACGCCACGCACGGAAGATTGACTCGTCGGTTCCTGCCTCCTCGGCCGCGACCCTCAACGGCCGCCCCGGCACGTTGCGTTAGCAATGGCGGTGCGGGCGAGCCGGTTGATCAACGGCGCGCTTTTTTGTTGTCCGCGAATGGATCGGCGAAGCGGCTTCCCGCCGACGCAATTGCCAGAATAATTAGTGGTGCGTGCGGCGCAGAAGTTGCCACGCGTTGACGTCCTGCCGGGCGGACGGTAAGACCGTTCGCGTGAAGAGAGCCGACGCGACCCGCGCAAGCTACGGTCCCTGGCTAGTCGGTCTCGGCGCCGCCTTGTGGGGAACAGAGAGCGCGTGGCGCATCCCGCTCAACGACCTGTTCGACGCGCAGGTGATCGTGTTTTGGGAGCACGTGCTCATCCTGCTCATGTTCCTCCCGCTCCTGGTTTCGAAGCTCGGGGAACTGCGCAAGATCGATGCGCCCACCTGGGGTTACCTGCTCTTCTCGGGATTCTCCGGCTCGGCTGTGGGCACGGTTTTTTTCACGCTGGCACTAAAGAACGGCAACCCGACGGTCGTGAACGTGATCCTGAACATTCAACCGGTCATCTCGACTCTCGGCGCGTTCCTGCTTTTCGGCGACCGCCTTACCCCGCGCTTTTTTCTCTACGCGAGCATCGCGATCGTCGCCGGCATTTTCCTGTCGGTGCAACATCCAACACTGATCGACGTTTCGTTCCAGCAAGCCGGACTGAACGTCGGAACTGGCTACGCGCTGGTCTGTGCGCTGTTCTGGGGCCTTTCCACCGTCGCGGGAAGGGGCGTGATGACTGGCATGCCGCTTCGGCTCGCCGCGAGTCTGCGCGTGGTGGTGGGGCTTGTTTGTATGACGGCGATCCTCCTCATCTATGGGAAGCTGCAGGGCGCAACGCTCTGGCCGGCAGCGGCGCAGGCACACGCCGGCACCGCCATCGTTGCGCTCCTTCTGCTCGCCTCGGTTTCCGGGGGTATTCCGCTCCTGATCTACTTCGAGGGGCTGCGACGCACGCGCGCTTCGACGGCGGGCTACTTCGAAATGATGCAAACGCTCGCCGCGGTCTGCATCACCTGGGGCTTTTTCCACGCCACGCTTCAGCCGCACCAGGTAGTAGCGGCGATCATCTTGATGGCTGCGGTAGCGATGGTGCAGAAAGCGCAGGCTGCTGTGGAGGAACTCTAGGAGACGGGACGTGAGCACGGTGCTTTCGGGCGAACGCCACTTCCGGAAGATGGACTCGTCGGTGCCTACCTCAATCTTCGGCTATGGAAACGTAGCTCCGGGCGAAGTCACCTCAGAAGTCCAACAGGCGCTCGCCCGACAAGGGTACTATAACGGGCCGAGAGACGGTATTCTAGGAGGGATGACCCGCGGTGCCATCCAAAGGTTCCAAGCTGATCATGGCCTTGTCGCGACAGCGGCGATCGATGAGCCGACTTTGTCTTCCTTAGGGCTCGCCTAGATTCAACAAACCGCACGATTAGCCGGTCCTGAGCGTGATGTCTACGAGGCCGTAGTCGGGAGGGAGCAGATAAGCCGTGACTTCCGGGCGTCTCAGAGAGACGCAGCTACAGCGAAAGTCGCCGAACTGCTAGCTCGAAGCCGGGGTTGTGGCTTGCTCGCTACCTTCAGCCGAAGGTTCGTCCACGTCCGGTGCAGAAGCGTGTTCGAGCTTCCGACGCTTCTTCTCCTCTTTTTTCTTCTGTTTCTCGAGTTCTTTTCGGCGCTTTTCGCCTGAGTAATTGGGCCTGGCCATAGTAGCGTCAAACGGATGCTCGTACCTTGCCGCTCCGCGGGCTTGCAAACGCAGCTACCAGCTCCTCCGCGATGATGTCGGAAGCCCGACGTGAGAAAACCTTGAGTCCGTGTGCCACCCGCCAATATGCCACGGGGTTGGACATTTCCCTAACGTGACTTTCGATGCTCTCCGACGAATGCATAATTGCAGAAGGAGACAGCAAAGCGCTGACTTTGTCATCTTCTCTAGAGACGGCGCCGACGCGCTCTTTTGTCTACGGCGCTTAAAATCCCGGTCAGGGAGCCGCGAGGGCCGCGTCCACAGTGGGAAACATGAGAAAGTAGGTATCGAGTCGCGCGGTATCCAAAATCGCGCGCACTTCCTCCCGAGCTCCTGCGAGCATGAAAAGGCCACCCTCGTGCTCCAGGCTCTGCATCGCGTCGATCAAAACCGCCAGTCCGGAGCTGTCGACATAAGGGACGCGGGAAAGATCGACTACCAAGCGCGCCGGCTTTTTATCGATCATAGCGCGGAGCGCATCGCGCACCTCTGGTGAAACGTGAAGATCGATCACGCCTTCAGGCGAGTATACGTTTGGCGGTTCGGGAATTGGCATGATGGCTCCGAAGTCGGCAGGAACATGCCCACTCTCGTAACCATGGTCAAACCGCCGCGACATACGAGACGTATCCGCTTCCCGCGTTATTCCGGACGAAGCGATCCGTTGCGTCTGCGAGATGTCCGTGGTGCTTTAGCTGACGCGACTCACGCCATCGTCTTTCGCGCGGCCCGCGTCCCGACCAGATGCTTCACATGGCGCGTTTGGCCACAGTCGTCTCCGTTCGTTTGCGCAAAAGAACGAGTGAAATGACCAGCGCGACAATCATGACCGTGAGCACCGCGAGTTCGACGATGAAGTGCGTAAATACTGCTTCCGGCTTGTCGTGCACCTGTGCCATTTCCGCGGTTAGGAGCAACACGCGGCGAATTCCCGCGATCAATCCAATGAGGAGAAATGGTTCGGGGATTAGGCCATGCTCGCGGAAAGATACCTGGACGGTATAGAGCAGTTCAACTACGAGCAGGATCAGGAGAACGCGATCGAGCAAGGCGACAATGTTCGTCGTTAACGAACCGTTCATGAGGTTTTGCCCAAACAGGATAAGGCCGCTGACCAGGAGGGCGATCGAACTTCCCGCCAGAAGCAGCCCGAGGCCGAGGTAAACGATGTCTTCCACCACGGTGAAGATGCGAGCCACCCAGGCGCGGTTTGGCCGATCTTTAGTCATGATTCTGCATCGCCGGCCAAATATTGGTCAGTGGACCGCATGGTAATCAAGCGATCCGGAAATGGCAGCTAAAGATTAAGCGCGCCTGTTACTCAGCATTTTTGCCGCGGCCATAGTGAGGGCGCCCATCACGATCGGGTTGCCCAGCGCTTTCATGAACCACGGTTTTTCCGCGACGGTTTGCTGCAGCACCTGCGGCTGCTCTTTGCGCGCATAGTTCATCAGTTTTGCCGCATCGTCGCCGCTCATCTTGTTCGGATCGGTTGAGCCGAGTCCGAGCATGCTGGCGATTCCGCCCAAGCCGCCCGCTGCAGCACCGCCGCCACCGAGTGCGTTGAGCAGACCGCCGAGCAACCCCGCGCGTTGCGGCTGCGGCATCTGCGCCACCGCGTTGCGCGCGGCGTCGTGGAACTGGTCATCAGGTAACTGGCCGAGGTATTGCGTGGCGGCTTGATGGTAGGTGCCGTTATCAAACTGGCTGTCGTTTGCGTGGGTCGAGACGAAGCGGTCGTGGTATTGCGCGGCCTGGCTTTCGTCCATGGTGCCGCTGCCGCCGAATTTTTGCATGAAGTCGTCTACTGTTCCTGGCATGATGTTTTTTCTCCGGTTGAGTTGCTGCTGTCCGTTAAAATATTGGGGCGGGTTACTGGGCCGGCTCGTAGCTGATCGCGCGTGACTGCGCGTCGAGATGGGCGGTGCCAATCTTGTGTGGCGGGTTGGACGGTGTATAGGCGAGCACGGTGAGATCCTGACCCGGGAACTCGTGTGCCATCTGGATGACGATGGTCCGCATCAGCTGCGGCACTTTGTCCATCTCAACCGTGCGATCAAGGATCAGGCCGAGCTCGTTGCGCTCGTTCAGCATTGCACGATCGATCGTGCGATGGTCGGGATCGGCGCCACGGATGCGGTTGAGAAATTCAGCCTGTCGCGATTTTGCGGCACTCATGACAGGCGAGGTAGGTTGTCCTGGGCCAGCGACTGGAGAAGAAACCGGCGCGTCGCATGCGACAAAGAATGCGCCAGCGAGGAGTGCTGTGAGAATGAAGCGGGCTGGCCCTGGTGGCATGCTCTGTAATCGTCGCGCGTACGACGAATGCGTCCATTTGCTGGACGAGGACGGCGGAGCGAGTCGATTTTGGAGTGGGTCCGTGGACAACGCCGCCGGGTCGCACCTGCCAAGCGACTGGTTTATCAATTGATCAATGGCGAGCTTCTGCTTTGGTGTGAATCATTTTCATAAGCGCCGAGGCGAAATATCACGCGCGTGCGATTTGCCTCTTGAGCGAGTGCTCGCTGGTCTACTACGTTCGGGCGGCAGAGTTACAATTGTCCGCTGGTCGTGAGCTGCAGATCAGCGAAACCAATGATAAAAGCACGTTAAAACCTGGCCATGAATAGATGACGGAACGAAAAAAAGCTCTCGCAGCTTCCGTGCGTTCGAGGGTGTTGGTCCTGGTGGA
>DASYVG010000392.1:0-1722 GCA_035937255.1 Chthoniobacterales bacterium
CGTATTCCCCAACGATTGAGGCGGCGTTGGCGCTCGAGAAGCGAACTTCATGCAGCTCCACCTCGACGTGTGGATTAGCTTCGCGAATGCGGTCGCGCGCGGATTCGAGCTTGCTGCGGCCGACATCGCTGCTGCCATGCAGAACCTGGCGATGGAGATTGGAGAGATCCACACGATCCGCGTCTACCAACCCAAGCGTTCCGACGCCGGCCGCCGCCAGGTAAAGCGCCGCAGGGGAACCGAGTCCACCTGCGCCGAGGCAGAGCACGCGCGCCGCCTTCAGGCGCCGCTGACCATCGAGCGCAAGCTCTGGGAGAATGAGCTGTCGCGAGTAGCGTGCGATCTCGTCGCTGCTGAGCGAGACAGCGTTTAGCCGCTCCCGCGGAATAAGCTCGGTTTTCACAATCTCACGGCTCCACCAAGTCCCACTTAATACCGATGATACGCCGGTCGCAAAAGCGTTTCAGCGATTTTGGAAAGGAGAGCACGCGAGCGCCTTTGCGTTCGCGAAATCCAACTTCGCCGAAATCCCGGCCGGTGTCGCTCTGCAGAACCGTCAGCACACGCGTGTTTTTAATCAGGCTTTGGAGCTTCCGATCCGCGGCCGGCAATTGCCACAGGTTGTAAACGGAGGGAGGGCCGCATTTCCCGACGATATCGGCGAACCGCGCCGTTTTGATTTTCAACAGTTTCATGGCACCGCCACGCGCCCGCCGGCGGTGCGTGGGAACAAAAAGTCCGCCAGAGGACTACGGCAAAGAGAATCAAACTACCGTTGCTGCATTCCTGCCCTGGCGGGGTTCGTAAGTCCGCAGTCCATAGCCCCTGACGGAAACAAACTCTTCGCGAATCCGGTCCCGCGCGCAAACGCCTTTTGTTGGGGGACGAGTGTCAGACATTGACACTGTCGCGCTCGTCTGGTTGCATCGCCGGATTGAAAGTGCTGGCCGCCGGTTTGATTTTGTTTGCCTGCTCGTCGTGCATGACGCTGGAGAACCGGCGCGATCTCTACAGCAGCGATCCCGAGATCTACTGGCATCCCAGATCACGTACCGTGAGAGAGACGACGACCACCACAAGAACCGTGGCACCGATTCCGGCGATACCTGATCAGGAAGACGCGGCGCCGCCGGGCCGCTAGAACAGCTTAAGCGAAAGGCAGGTTCGCCTTGACGCGAGCGACGTCTGTTTTATCGACGACCTGCGCCTTCGCCATCTGGCGTTTGCGCTTGGCGCTTTTGCTCGAAAGCAGATGCCGGCGCGAGGCTTGTTGGCGAAGAACTTTTCCAGTCGCGGTAATTTTGAACCGTTTGGCGACGGCTTTCCGCGTCTTGCTGCGCGCGATAGGCTTCGGCATAAGGCGCGGAAGATAGTGGCGGTTTCCCTCGGTGACAACTGCTTTCGAGGCTGCCTCCAGCGCGTTGCAAACAAAGTTCTGGCTTCGCGATTCCTAGCCTCGAAAGTCTGGCGATGGAGTCAGCGACAACAAGCAAACCGCACGTTGTGATCGTCGGCGCGGGTTTCGGAGGATTGCAAGCCGCGCAGCATTTGGGAGACAAGCCTGTGCGGGTGACGGTGATCGACAGGACCAATCACCATCTCTTCCAACCGCTGCTTTACCAGGTCGCGACCGCCGCGCTCTCACCGGCGGATATCGCGGCGCCGATTCGGGGGGTGCTAGGGAAGTTCTCTAACATCGAGGTCATACTCGCGGAAGTAGCC
>DASYVG010000393.1:0-2331 GCA_035937255.1 Chthoniobacterales bacterium
ATGACGCTTGTCCCGAGCGGCGATCCTAACCGCCTGGTTTTCAAATTTAAGGATGGCACAAACATCAAACCGGGCGCGGGATATATGCACCAAGTCGCAATCGTCCTCCTTGACCCGGACCATCACAGCGAAGAATGGACCTTCCTCATGGATGGAAACGAGCACGTCGCGAAGTTCGACTTTCGCCGCAAATCGTGAGCGATCGCGCGCGGGGCGCTCTAAGTCCAGCAACCAGAAATTCTAGCGTTTTTTGGCGCTACGTGATCTGGCGACGCGTTGCTTTTTCGCAGCGTTCATGTTGTCCACCAGGCTGGGATAAGAGCGACCGGCTCGTTTCGCCGCAGCTTTTGCCTTCGCCTCACGCTTAGGTGTGAGCTTGGTGTGGCGCGCTTTTTTAGGAGCAGGTTTCTCCCACGGTTCTTTACTCGACTTTTTTGCCTACCCGAATTAAGCCCGGAGCGAGCCGAGCAGATGCGCCGGATTGCCGGTAAGCGCCGTCCGCGTTAAATTTGCCGATGCCCAAGCACCTCGTCGTTAGCACCAGTGGGAACCCCGATAGCAACAGCCGGCGGATGGGGCGCGTGGCCTTCGAGTATTTGCGCAAGATCAAGGTGGACTGCACCTGGCTCGATACCAGCGAGCTCGATCTGCCATTATGCGATGCAGATGCGTGCTACGCACAGCCTTCCTCGCAAAAACTGAGCGCCGCGATAAAAGACGCGGATGGGATTATCGTTTCCGCGCCGGTCTACAACTATGACGTGAGCGCCGCGGCCAAGAATATGATCGAGCTAACGGGCAGCGCTTGGGAGGACAAGATCGTCGGATTTCTTTGCGCGGCAGGAGGGATGAGTAGCTACATGTCGGTCATGGCCTACGCGAACAGCCTGATGCTCGACTTTCGCTGCGTCATCATTCCGCGCTTCGCTTACGCCACTGGAGACGCCTTCGATGGCGATGCGCTGAAGGACAGGAAAATTACGGAACGTATCGAACAGGTCGCGGCGGAACTGGTTCGTTTCACCAAGGCGCTGCGTGGTTGATTTCACACCGGTGGGCGCTGGTTGAAATCACTTGCCTAACGAGTTCAATGATCAGGTGGCGGGCCGGCGCGAAACGGTCGCGGCCAGGCGGTAGGCAATTTGAACGACGAGATCGCCGCGGCCGCCCCGAGGCCGCGGCAATCCCGCGCCGGAGATACGGATTCGTTCACCGCGGCCTCCGCCGGGCGGCAGGTTGACCGTCACACGCCTGCCGCCGGGAAGAGCGATTGTTTCCGCGCCGCCCTCGGTCGCGCGGCGCGCATCAATCCTCATTTCGCACTGCAGATCGGAGCCATGCACTTTGAACCTGAAATCGGGGAGAACACGAAGGCGAAGCTGCACAAAGCCGCCCTCAAACGGCGCATCGCGAGGGAGTCGAAAACGCGTTCCCGGCGCCGTCTCGGCCGGAATGTGAAGTTCGTAGCGCTCTTCGATGTTGCGGTTCGCAGGATCGCTCACTCGCACGTCGAGGTTTGCGCCCCGGAAGAGATCTTCGATTCGGATTCTCACATCCTGCGAGATGTGGCGCGCAATCCTGGCGCTGCTGCGCGCCGCCCTGTCCGTTTCATCGCGCTCGCGGTCATACGCGCGGCGTTTCTGCGGATCACTTAGAATCTCGTGCGCAGCGTTCAATTGCTGCGCCTGCAGGACGGCTTCGGCCGCGTTCGGATTCACGTCCGGGTGAAGTCACTTCGCCAGAGAGCGATAAGCGGCGCGGATTTGTGCGCCGGTGCAACGCCGGTCCAGGCCAAGCGCAGTGTAATGATCCACCGTCACAACTGGCGAATGCGTGGTTTCAAAAAACCGTCGACGGAGGTTAAATCAAGATCAGTCTCCGAAGCTCGAATGGTTGGAAGATCGTCGAGGAAACGCACGCTGACGGCTTGCTTCTCTTCGTGAGACGATCAGCTGACGAGAGCAGGCGACGCCTCGCGGTGGCGGCGTTCGATCTCCTCCATCACATCCTCAGCGATGATTTGTAGTAAGCGCTTTTCGTGTTCGGTCATGCGACGCGGCTTGGTATCGAGGATGCAGAGTGAGCCGATGGGGAGGCCGTTGCTCCGCAGCGGAACGCCGGCGTAGAAACGCAGGCCGCGCTCTTTGAGAAGAGGGTTATTGGCAAATCTCCGGTCGCGGGCCAGGTCTTCGACGACGAGCGCGTCGTTCCTCGCGACCACGTGGCCGCAGACCGAAAGTTCTCTCGGCATCCGCTGGGTTTGCGCGAGCTCGTCGGGCAACCCGACTTGCGATTTAAACCACTGGTGATCGCGATCGATAAAATTGATCA
>DASYVG010000394.1:0-1630 GCA_035937255.1 Chthoniobacterales bacterium
AAGCTCGAATTCCGGAGCAGTCACAACGGCCGCGCGAAAACGCATCGATCGATCGTCGCCAAACTCAACGTCTTCCAGATTCGTTAGCGACACGACCCGCAACTGCTTCTCGGCGACAGCCTCGTGATAGCTCTTCGAGACGAGATTTTTCGTCAATTCGTCCTGTATCTCTTTTCGAAATTTCCGCTCGATGACCTGCCGGGGAGCCTTCCCCACTCGATAGCCGGGGATGCGGGCATGCCGGACGTAGCCAGTCGCAATCGTGTCCCACTCCTTGCGAACTTCGTCCGGCGGCAATTCGATCCGCAACGTGGCGACGGAGTGCGGTTGATTTTCAACTTCTATCTTCATTCGCAGCGAAGTTAAGGGCGCGCCCCGCAGCACGCAAACTTAGCGCGGATAAACCTGGCGACCGCGCACGTAGACCGCGTGTGTTGGTGGCAGGCCAAAGTAATAGGCGAGCTCGCGATAGTCTTCGCAGTCGAAGATCGAAAAATTCGCCATTTTCCCTTTCTCCAGCGATCCGATCTTGTCGCCGCGACGCAAACTGTAGGCAGCGTTGATCGTCGCGGCGGTTACAGCTTCGGCTGGTGTCATCTTCATCTGAGTCACCGCCAGCGAAAGGATCATCTGAATAGATGGTGTCGGCGATGAGCCGGGATTGAAGTCGGTGGCCAAAACCACGGCCAGACCAGATTCGATCATCGCGCGCGCTTTCGGATAGCGCGTCTTCCCGAGTGCATAAACCGATCCCGGCAGAAGGACTGGTTGCACGGCCGCTTTCTGCAGAGCGGCAATGCCCGCCTCGTCCGTCTGTTCGAGATGATCCGCGGTGACTGCGCCGAGCTCAGCCGCCAGGGCGGCGCCGCCGGAATTCGTCAATTGATCGGCGTGCATACGCAGCATCAAACCAGCAGCCTTGGCCGCTCCCAGGATTCGACGGGTGGCGGCCGCGTCGAAATAGCCCTGTTCACAAAAAATATCACATGATTCCGCGAGATGTTGCCTAACGACCTGCGGCAACATCTCATGGACGATGCAGTCTCCGTACTGATCCGGTCGCCCTTTAAATTCGTCCGGAATGGCGTGTGCGCCGAGAAATGTCGGCACAAATTCGATCGGCGTTTCCGTATTCAGCCGGCGAATCACGCGCAAAATCTTCAACTCGTCCTCCACGGTCAACCCGTAGCCGGACTTTGCTTCGACCGTTGTGGTTCCCCCCTTCAGAAACCAAAGCGCGTGTTTCTTCGCCTGCGCGAGGAGTTCGTCCTCCGACGCGGCCCGCGTCTTCCGAACAGTCGAGCGAATCCCGCCTCCGCCCGCGGCGATTTGCTCGTAAGTCGCGCCCTTCGCGCGCAGCTCGAATTCATCCACGCGATTGCCGCCGAAGACCGGGTGCGCGTGCGCATCGACGAATCCAGGCAGGACAACGCGACCAGTGGCATCGACCACTTCCGCATCGTTAGGCAAATTGCGCTCAATCTCCTCGGAAGTAGCGACAGTCTCAATCAACCCGGCGCGAATCAGCATTCCGCCGTCCTTGATAATGGCCAGATCGATCATCTCCGGCCCGATGCGTGGCCGCGCCGGCCCCTGTAACGTGACCAACTGCGAAGCGTGCAGCACTGCG
>DASYVG010000395.1:0-2090 GCA_035937255.1 Chthoniobacterales bacterium
AGGTGGTCCGGGGTCTGAGCGCGACGTTTCCCTCGCGACGGGCGCCGGCGTGGCGAAGGCGTTGCGCTCGTTAGACGCGCAGGTCACCGAGGTCGACGTGCGGGGGGCGGACTTCGAGTTATCCAGTGGTACGGAGATCGCGTTCATCGCCGTGCACGGGACGTTTGGGGAGGACGGACAGATCCAGCGCATTCTGGAAGAGCGCGGCTTCCTCTACACCGGCGAGGGCGTGGAGCAAAGCGAGGCCGCTTTCGACAAAATCACCTCGAAAGAAAAGTTCGACGCCGCGGGTGTCGCAACGCCGGAATGGGAAATCATCTCCGCTGGCCAAAGACCTTCGATGTCGCTGCCGTTTGTGATCAAGGCTCCGAAGCAAGGCTCCACCGTGGGCGTCTATATCGTGAAAGAACCGGCGGAGTTGGACCACGCGATGGCGGAAGCGGTAAAGTACGACGAGCGTCTGCTCGTCGAGCGATTCGTTCCGGCGCGCGAGCTCACGATTGGTATCCTCGGCGATCAGGCGCTGCCGATTCTCGAGATCATCCCGAAGGGCGGGTTCTACGATTTCACGAACAAGTATCCGTTTCTGAATCCGAGTGCGGGAGGCGCAGCTCAGCACGTCTGTCCCGCGCAAATTCCGGAAGAGCAGACGCGCGCCATTCGGGAGCTCGCGTTGCGCGCGCATCGGGCGCTTGGACTGAAGGTTTACTCCCGCGTCGATGTGATGCTGCCGGAGGTCGGTGAGCCGACTGTGCTGGAGATCAATACGATCCCGGGAATGACCGAAGCAAGCTTGCTGCCGGAAGCAGCGGCCGCCGCCGGGATCAGCTATCCGCAACTTTGCGTGCGTATCATCGAGTTGTCGCTCGCGGCGCGAAAGGGAACGCGATGAGAGCGACGAAGCCACGCAGCCGGCCGCGCAACCAGCGCGTTTCCAATTCGCGCCAGCGCCGGCAGCAACATTTGCTCGACGTGAAGGTCCGATCGCAAAAAGCGACGCAACATCGCAACCGGCGCGTGCTCGTCATCGCGTCGAAAATCGTGCTCACGTTCGCTCTGATCGCGGGCTTCTGCCTCGGCATCCGGTTCGGGGCGAAAAGGCTCTTCTTTGAAAATCCCGATTACCAGCTCAGCCGGATCGAGGTGAAAACGGACGGAACTCTGCAGCGCGAGCAAGTCATCGCGGCCGCCGAGCTGCGTGAAGGCGAGAACATTTTCAGCGTGCAGCTCGAGCAAGTGCACGATCGACTCCTGCAGCTGGCGCAGGTGGATGAAGTGCAGGTGCTGCGCAAGATGCCGGCTGAGATCGACATCGAGATCGTGGAGCGCAAACCGATCGCCTGGATCACGAGCGACAAAGAAATTTCGGATCCTTTCACGTCCGAAGCGGCTTTTCTGGTAGACGCGCGCGGCGTTCTGATGAAAGAGAAAAAGTTGTTGCCTGAGTACCTGGGTTTCCCGCTCATTTCCGGTTGCAAGAGCGAGTCGCTGGACGCAGGCAAAATCGTCGATTCGTTCGAGGCGAAAGCCGCGCTCGAGCTTCTTCGCCTGAGCACCGGCAGCTTTATGCAAACGCGGTTTCAAATTCGCGAGATCGACGTTTCGAAAGGCTACTGCCTGCTCGTGACGGATAAAAATCACACGCGGGTGACGTTCGCGTTCGACAACATGGAAGCGCAACTGCGCCGGCTCGAGCAATTCCTCGTCTATTGCGACGATTCGAAACAAGAGCTGGAAACCGTCAATCTGCTCGTGCAGCGGAATGTGCCCGTGACCTTCACGAAGCCGGCAGCGGAAGTAATCAACGAAACGATCGATCCGAAGGAAACGCCGAAGATCATGAAAGCGATTCCGTTGAATCAAGCATCTAAACCGACCGAGCCGACGCTGGCGCGGCCGAAACAACCAGGAGGGCCGCAGCCGTTTGCATTGCGGCGCGCGGCCTCAACGCAAAAGGGGAGAAAGGATCCGAAGAATAATGGCGAGTAGCGATTTGATGGTGGGCCTCGAAATTGGGACGTCGAAAATTTGTGTCGTGGTCGGCGAAGGACGGCCGGACGGGACAATCAAAATCCTCGGGGTTGGGCAGG
>DASYVG010000396.1:0-6786 GCA_035937255.1 Chthoniobacterales bacterium
TTCCGCCCGATCTCACTCAGCTTTCGGCTTTTCGGAAATGTTTATGCCGGCGAGAGCATTCTGGAATCGATGGCTAACATTGTGCCAGCGCTTTCATGGCTGCTTCCGATTCCGTTCTACTTTATGGAATTGCTCGTCGGAATCGTGCAGGCGCTTGTTTTCATGCTATTGACGGCTGTCTTCACGCTCCTGATCGCGCAGCACGACCCAAAACACGAGCCACATCACTAAAAATTTCGGCGGCCGGCTCGCGGCGAAACTGCGGGGGTCGCTGGAGAAACCAAATACAATAATATGATACTACCATTACTGGCAGAAATGAACGGAAGCATTCACGTCGGTCTCGCGGCGATGGGCGCGGGAATCGGCGTCGGCCTGACCGGCTTGGGCGCGGCCTCAGCGGTCGGACGTAACCCGGGCGCAGCCACGCCGATTCTTGTGCAAGCGATTCTGGCGATCGCGTTCACCGAAGCGATCGTCTTCTACGCCCTCTACCTACTGCCTCACTAAACGCGGGCGCGCCGGCCGACAACGGTTCCGTGTTCCTTGCCTAATTGATATGCCTTCGATTTTGATTCTCGCGCAATCCAGTGGCGGCATTTTGGATTCCGCCAGGGAAACCGCACAGACCTTCGGATGGAATCCGTGGCTGTTTTTATCGCAAATAATCAGCTTTGTGATTGTTGCGTTCCTGCTTCGTCGGTTCGCCTACAAGCCGGTCCTGAAAGTGCTGGAAGAGCGGCGGCAGCAGATTGCCGAAGGGCTTCTGAACGCGGAAAAAATCAAACAGCAGCTCGCCGAAGCCGAACAACGGCACGCCGAGATTCTGGCCAAGGCGAATGCCGTCGCGCAAAAAATGATCGATGAGGCGCGCGAAAGCAGCGCGCATCTTGCCGAGCGCAAGCAGGAAGAGGCGATCGCCGCGGCGGAACAAATCGTCGCGAAGGCGCACGAGGCCAGCGCCATCGAACACGAGCGCACGATGACAGAGCTGAAGCGCGAGCTGGGACGGCTCGTCGTCGATACGACCGCCAAGGTCACGGGCAAGATTCTCACCTCCGACGATCAGCGCCGTTTGCAGGAGGAGGCATCGCGGCAGCTCGCTTCGTAGCTCCGCCGATCGACGATGAAGATCAACAAAGAGACGAGACGGGCGTCACGTGAGCTACTGCGCGCCAGTTTTACAGACGGGCAGTTGGATAAGGGCCGCGTCTCGGCGCTTGTGCAATCGGTGATCGCGAAAAAGCCTCGGAACTACATTTCGACACTTGAGAGCTTCAAACGTCTCGTGCGTCTGGAAGTAGAGAAGCGGCACGCCCGGATCGAAAGCGCCACTCCGCTCACTCCGGAAGCAACTTCGGACATCGTCTTGAATCTGTCGCGCAAATACGCTACCGACCTAACGACTGAGTTCGTGGTCGATCCCGCGCTCCTCGGCGGGATGCGCATCCGGGTCGGCAGCGACGTCTGGGACGGCAGCGTCCGTAATCGTCTGCAGCGTCTGCAACAGCAACTTTAACCAACCAACACCATGAGCAGCATACTAGAAGAGATCGAAACGCAGATTGCGGGGCTGAAAACCTCGACCACCAAAAGCAATGTCGGTGTGGTACGTGAAACCGGCGACGGCGTCGCGCGGATCGAGGGCTTGAGCGACGTCATGCTCAACGAGATGATCGAATTCTCGAGTGGCGTTTATGGCTTGGCGCTTAATCTCGAAGAAACTGAGGTGGGGGCGATTCTGCTCGGCGACACCACTCAGGTCATGCAGGGTGATGAAGTCCGGACGACCGGCAAGCTTTTGCAGGTGCCGGTCGGCAAGGCGCTGCTCGGTCGAGTCGTGAACACGCTGGGTCAGCCGCTTGATGGCAAAGGGCCCATCAAAGCCGAAGCGTCCTATCCGCTGGAAAAAATCGCGCCCGGCGTCATCAAGCGCAAAAGCGTAAATCAACCGGTGCAGACGGGCATCATGGCGATTGATGCGATGGTGCCGATCGGTCGCGGCCAGCGCGAATTGATCATCGGTGACCGTGCCACGGGCAAATCAACGATCGCGATCGACACGATCATCAGTCAGGCGCGGCTCAACAAAGCAGCAGAAGAAGGCCGCCTGAAGGATCATCGCCCGCTTTACTGCATCTACGTCGCGATCGGTCAAAGAAGCTCAAACGTGGCGCGCGCTCTTGCCGTGCTCGAAAAAGAAGGCGCGCTGCCCTACACGACTGTGATTTCCGCGCCGGCTTCCGAAACGGCGACGAATCAATACCTCGCGCCGTTTGCTGGCGCCGCGATGGGCGAGTGGTTCATGGATCACGGAATGGACGCTCTTATTATATATGATGATCTGTCGAAGCACGCGGTCGCTTATCGGCAGGTCTCGTTGGTTTTGAAGCGGCCTTCCGGTCGCGAAGCCTACCCCGGCGATGTTTTCTATCTTCACTCGCGCCTCCTCGAACGCAGTGCGCGTGTGACGGACGAGGCGGGCGGCGGTTCCCTCACGGCTCTCCCGATTATCGAGACCCAAGCCGGTGACGTCTCCGCCTACATCCCGACGAACGTGATCTCCATTACAGACGGACAGATTTATCTTGAGACCGATCTCTTCTACCAGGGCGTGCGCCCGGCGATTTCCGTCGGTCTGTCCGTGAGTCGTGTCGGCTCGGCCGCGCAGATAAAGGCGATCAAACAAGTGGCGGGCAAGATCAAGCTGGATCTCGCGCAGTTCCGTGAACTGGCGGCCTTTTCGCAGTTCGGTTCGGATCTCGACGCAGCGACGAAGGCGCGCCTCGATCGCGGTCAACGGATCGTCGAGTTGTTCAAGCAAGTGCAGTACAACCCCATCCCGGTCGAAGAGCAGGCCGCGGTGTTGTGGGCGATGCAGAACGGATACCTGGACGCGGTTCCGGTCGAGAAGGTGAAAGACTTTCAGAGCAAGCTGCAGGAGTACCTGCGGACCCGGAAGGAGAGCATCCTGAACAGTATTGTTGCCAAGAAGTCGCTCGATAAGGATCTCGAGGCGGACCTAAAGGCGGCGCTCGACGAGTTTAAGTCGACCAATCCCGTTTAGTCGTTAGGCAAATTTTTCCGCCACAGATGAACACAGATTTTCACAGTCAGAGGATGCCGGAAACCTCAATTCTTTAATCTGTGTAAATCTGCGCAATCTGTGGACTAAACTTCCTCGATGGCTAATACCCAGGACATACGGCGCCGGATCAAATCGATCCGCAACACCGCGCAGATCACAAAGGCCATGCAGATGGTTGCCGCGTCGAAGATGCGCAAAGCTCAGATTCACGCCCTCGCTGGCCGTCCCTATGCCACGCTGATGAACAAGGTGCTGGTGTCGCTGCAAGCGCGCACCGATCCGAAGCTGCATCCGCTCCTGCAAGTGCGGCCAGTGCAGAAAGAGCTCGTCGTTGTCGTGAGTACCGATAAGGGCTTGGCCGGTGCTCTGAATACGAATCTATTCCGCGAAGCGGCGAACTTCGATGTCGCGAAAGCGGTTTACGTCGTGGCTGGCCGGAAAGCCCGGCAGTTTCTCGCGCGGACGCGGCGTGAAATCGTGGCGGATTTCGAACTCAAAGACGCGCCGACCTTCGTCGAAACGAAGCCGATCGCGCAATTCTGCACGGAAAAGTTTCTCAGCGGTAAAGTGGACAAAGTTTCAGTGCTCTACACGCACTTCATTAATACGATCAATCAGAAGCCGACGGTGCGGACGTTGTTGCCGATCACCAACTTCGAGATCGCCCACGCGGCGCCAGAGCAGGACGCGACGGCGTCAGTGACCGGCTCCGACCCGCTCGTGGGTTATCTTTTCGAGCCGAATCCAGAGGCTGTTCTCGATATCATGTTGCCGTACTACCTGCAGTATCAGGTTTTCCAGATGATTTTGAACGCGCGCGCCTCGGAGCATAGCGCGCGCATGGTAGCGATGAAGAATGCCACCGACAACGCGCAGCAATTTATCAAAGACCTGACGCTCGAATACAACAAGATGCGTCAGGCGAGCATCACCACAGAGTTGCTCGAAATCTCGACTGCCCAGATGGCGCTCGGAGGCTAGCTATTTATGAATCAAGGAAAGATCGTTCAGGTCATCGGCCCGGTCGTAGACGTGGAATTCGGCGACGGCGCCAAGCTGCCGCGGATCTATAACGCACTCGAGCTCGAGTACGAGGTAAACGGAAATCCGACGAAGTTGACGCTCGAGGTGCAGCAGCATCTCGGCGAGAACTGGGTGCGGTCGATTGCGATGTCCTCCACGGAAGGTCTGAAGCGCGGCATGCCGGTGAGCGACATGGGCGCGCCGATTTCCGTGCCGGTGGGCGAGGGGACGCTCGGCCGCGTTTTTAACGTTACCGGCGATCCGGTCGATAATCGGGGGCCCGTCAGCTTTACGAAGCGATATCCAATCCATCGCAAAGCGCCGGAGCTGACCGATCAGGATACCAACGCGACTATTTTGGAAACGGGCATTAAGGTCATCGATCTGATCTGCCCATTCACGAAGGGCGGCAAGGTGGGTGCCTTCGGTGGAGCCGGCGTCGGCAAGACCGTCGTAATCCTCGAACTGATCAATAACATCGCCAAAAGCCATGGCGGCTTCTCGGTCTTTGCGGGCGTGGGTGAACGGACTCGCGAAGGCAACGATCTTTATCAGGAAATGAGCGATGCGGGCGTGATCGACCAGAAAGACCTCAGCAAATCAAAAGTCGCACTCGTTTATGGTCAGATGAACGAACCACCGGGAGCTCGCCTGCGAGTCGCGCTCTCCGCATTGGCGATGACGGAGTACTTCCGAGACGAACGTAATCAGGACGTGTTGTTATTCATCGACAACATCTTCCGATTTTCTCAGGCGGGCTCAGAAGTCTCTGCCCTCCTCGGGCGAACGCCGTCCGCGGTCGGTTATCAACCTACCCTGGCCGCAGAGATGGGCGATCTTCAAGAACGTATCACTTCCACGAAAAAGGGCTCCATCACTTCCGTGCAGGCCGTTTACGTGCCGGCGGACGATCTGACCGATCCCGCGCCCGCCAACACCTTCGCACACCTCGATTCGACGATCGTGCTGGAACGCTCGATCGCCGAGCTCGGAATCTACCCGGCGGTTGATCCACTAGCCTCCACGTCGAAGGCGCTCGCTCCGGAAGTCGTGGGCGAAGAGCACTACGCCGTTGCGCGCGGTGTCCAAAAGGTCCTTCAGCGTTACCGCGATTTGCAGGACATCATCGCGATTCTCGGCATGGATGAGCTGAGTCCGGAAGACAAACTATCCGTTTTGCGCGCTCGAAAAATCCAGCGCTTCCTCAGTCAGCCGTTCCACGTCGCCGAAGTTTTCACCGGCACGAAAGGCCAGTACGTCTCGATCGCCGAGACCGTTCGCGGATTCAAAGAGATCCTCGACGGCAAACATGATGAAGTTTCGGAGCAGAACTTCTACATGAAGGGCGGAATCGATACGATCGGCGAGTAACCATGCCGCTCCGACTAGAAATCGTCACGCCCGAAGCGACTACGTTTTCGGAGGACGTCGACATGGTGACGCTTCCCGGCTCGGAGGGTGAACTGGGCGTCTATCCGAATCATGCCGCGCTGCTGACAACCTTGAACCCTGGTGAGTTGCGGGTGTTGAAAGGTGGGCGCGAGAGTTATCTCGCCGTCGGCGAGGGCTTCGTCGAGATCACCGGCACCGCTGTCTCTGTTTTGACGGATATGGCTCTGGAATCTGAGAAGATCGACGTGGCGGCCGCCGAGGCGGCCGTAGCCCGTGCGAAGGCCGCGATGGAAGAGGATCACGGGGCGGAAGGAGTGGCCGCGATTCAGGCTTCTCTACAGAAAGCGCTCGCGCAGCTGCATGTGAAGCGACGGCGGCATCCGTGAGGACACACGCACGGGTTTTCGCGCACCATAAAATTGGAACCGCGCCTCACACTCGGCCTGATCGCAGGGAGCGGCGTTTATCCGCTGCTCTTGGCGCAAGCAGCGCGAGCGGCCGGCGTGCAGCAGATTTATGCGGCCGCTTTCGTCGGAGAAACAGATCCCAGCCTCAGTTCGCTGGTGACTGGGATTGAATGGATGCGGGTCGGCCAATTGAATCGGCTGCTGGGCTTCTTCCGGAACGCTGGATTGGAGAATGCAATTATGGCCGGGCAGATCGCGCCGAAAAATCTTTTCGATCTGCGGCCCGACTGGAAGGCGCTGCTCCTTTTGGCGCGACTGAAACGCCGCAACGCCGAGACAATCTTCGCCGCCATCGCCGCCGAGCTGCGCGCGATCGGAGTCGAGCTGCTGCCGGCTGTCACCTACCTCGAGCGCTCGCTCGCGAGTCCCGGATTGATCGCGGGGCCGAAGCTTTCGCGACGACAAAACGAGGACGTCATCTTTGGCTGGCAAATCGCGAAGGAGATGGCGCGCCTCGATATCGGACAAACCGTTGTCGTGAAAAACGGAACTGTCCTGGCGGTCGAAGCGTTTGATGGAACGAACGAGACAGTAAAACGCGGCGGAGCGCTGGCCCGAAAAGATGCCCTCATGATCAAGGTGGCGAAGCCCGATCAGGATATGCGTTTCGATGTTCCGGTGATTGGATTGGAAACTTTGCAAACCGCAGTCGCGGCGGGCGTGCGTGTCATCGCGATCGAAGCGGGCCGCACCCTTCTCCTCGAGAAAGAATCTCTCCTCGACGCCGCCACACGCGCCAACGTCTCGATCGTAGCACTCTGATTTTCTTGGCGATCAAATTCGCGTTGCAAAGCGAGAACACGCACTCGAAAATCG
>DASYVG010000397.1:0-6245 GCA_035937255.1 Chthoniobacterales bacterium
ATTGGCGCATGATCGGCGCGCAGAGCGCGTTTGCACTCGGCAATGGAATTCTGACCGCCACCCTCGTGGGCGGCGCGCTCCCGATCCTGGAACACATGTTTCAAGTCACGACGGATATCTCGTGGCTGGAAGCGTCCGATCTCAATCATCCGCTCCTGCGGCGCATGACGATCGAAGCGCCCGGCACCTACCACCATAGTCTGGTGGTCGCGAATCTGGCCGAGTCGGCGGCGGAAGCGATCGGAGCGAACGCGACACTCTGCCGTGTCTGCTCGTATTTTCATGATGTCGGCAAGCTGGTGAAGCCAGATTACTTCACCGAGAACATGAACTTTGAGCGCAACCCGCATGACGATCTCGCGCCGACGATGAGCGCGCTTATTATTATTGCGCACGTCAAGGAGGGCGTGGATCTGGCGCTCAAGGATAAGCTTAATCAGCGAATCATCGACATCATTCAGGAACACCACGGCACCTCGCTCGTCTACTATTTCTACAAGCGCGCGCTGCAGCAGCAGCAGGATGCCCGCGCCGGCGGAAAAATCATGAACATGCGTGCCGATGACATCCCCGACGTGGGTGAGGAGAATTTCCGCTACAGCGGGCCCAAGCCGCAGACGAAAGAAAGCGCGATTGTGAGTCTCGCCGATATGGTGGAGAGCGCCTCCCGCAGTCTGGAAAAACCAACGCCGCAGAAGGTCGAGCAGTTTGTAACGGACCTGATCGCGCAGCGACTTTCCGATGGCCAACTGGACGAATGTGACCTCACTCTGGCCGAGCTGAAAATGATCGCGGAACGATTCCGATTCACGCTTCTGACGATGCTGCACACACGGATCGCCTATCCGAAACAGGAGGGTAAAGCATCGGGTGCGCGCGACGAAGGTTTAAGACCAGACGTGATGGCCTCGACGAAAAAGCCGGTCTCCGCGCCGCCGGTATCGGCGGCTTGATCCGTGAGTCGCGCGCTTGATCGTCTGCGCGACTGGAAGGCAGACACGGCCGTAGTTCTTGGTTCGGGATTAAGTGCGCTCGTGCCCGAAAGCCGCGCGGACAAACTCTCCTACAGTGAATTCGATGCGCTCCCGCGCCCAGCGGTTCTAGGACATGCGGGTCGATTCGAGCTGGCTAGGGCAGGGAACCGCTCTGTCATCTATGCGCTGGGGCGCGTGCATCTTTACGAAGGTTATTCCGCGGTGGATGTGACGGCGCTCATCCGATTGCTTTCGGACGTGGGAGTTCAGCGCGTTGTCCTTACGAATGCGGCGGGCACGCTTAATCCAGACGTCGCGCCCGGCGCCTGGATGATGTTGAGCGATCACCTCAACCTGACCGGAACGACACCGCTCCTCGGGCAACTGCAATTCATCGATCTCAGCGAAGCTTACAGCGTGCGGTGGCGGGCGGAGTTTCGCGCGCAAGCGAAAGAGTTGCGAATGAGTTTGCACGAAGGCGTCTACGCCGGGCTGCTCGGTCCGCAGTATGAGACTCCCGCCGAAGTGCGAATGCTGCGTACGTTGGGTGCGGACGCCGTCGGGATGTCGACAGTGCTGGAAACGATTCAAGCCAAAGCCCTCGGTTTGGAAGTGGCCGCATTTTCCTGTCTCACGAATTCGGCCGCCGCAGTCCGATACGAAGCGCTGAGACACGCGGATGTTTTGACTGTAGGAGCGTCGGCCGCGAGCCCGCTCGCTGCACTGCTCTCCGCTACGTTGGCGAGGCGGTTCTAAGGGCCGATCTCGATCGGCGTCCCGTCTGGAATCAACTGCCAGATCTCGTCGATCTCCCCGTCTGTGACTGCGATACAGCCTGCGGTCCAATCTCGCACCAGGTGGGCGCGGCCGATCCAAGCCATCCCGTTCGGCAAGCCGTGAATCATGATGTCGCCTCCCGGCGAGATACCGCGGCGCCGCGCCCGTGCAATGTCGTCCGCGTTTGGGTACGAGATGTGGAGCGCGCGATGAAAATCGCTGTCCGCCTTGTGAAAATCGATCACGTAGAGGCCTTCCGGCGTGCGCTGATCGCCCTCTACCTGTTTGTGACCGGCAGGCGATCGGCCCAGCGCAACGCGATAGTCGCAAAGCAGTCTGCCGTTTCTGAAAATTTTCATCCGGTGGACACGTTTCTCGACGACGATGCGGTCGGCGACGCCGCTGAGCCGTCCACGGCGTGAGAGATGAAGGCAGAACCACGCGACCGTGATCGCCAGCGCGAGGAGGAGAAGCGGGCCTGATCGCTTTGCGAAGACGCGCGTAGGATTATTCGCGAACTTCGGGTCGCCGCGCGCGCGGCTCCCGGTCTTTGGTCGTTGCCGTACTTGGGCGAGTCACGAACGGTCCTCCCTCGAGTGGCGCGGTGGCGGAGAACGCCACGTCTGGCATGTCGCTCGGCAGTCCCTCAACCGGAAACTCCTTCCGCAGGGGAAAATACGGATAGCCATCCCACATCAGGATGCGACGTAGATCGGGGTGGTTATTAAATCGAATTCCCATCATGTCGTAGATCTCGCGCTCATGCCAGTTAGCCGAGGGCCAGATGTCGGACACCGTGTCGACCGCTCCGATCTCTTCCGCGACCGTCAACTTCAGTCGCAGATGGACCGCGAGCGTGAGCGAATAAAGTTCGTAGACAATCGCAAAGCGCGGGTCCTCGCCAAAGTTATCGATGCTGGTGACGTCGATGAGGTAATCGAAAGAAAGATCATCGCGGCAGAATCGGGCGACTTCGCGAAGGTCAGAGGCGTCGATCGAAAAAGTCGTTTCGCCGCGGAACTCCGTTTGCGCTTTAATCTTCGCCCCGAGGAGCTGACCGAGATTGCCGAGCAATTCCGGGCCGGTCATGCCATCACGCCGTCGAGATCCTTGAGCAGCTCGCGCTTCTGGGCGACAAACGAAGCTTCGCCGGAAATTTTATCCTGAAGTTTCATCAAACCTTCGAGCAAAGCTTCCGGACGCGGAGGACATCCGGAAATGTAAACGTCCACCGGAAGTAATTGATCGATGCCCTGCAAGACCGCATAACTCCGATACATTCCGCCGGTCGAGGCGCAGGCTCCCATCGCGATCACCCATTTCGGCTCCGGCATCTGGTCGTAGATCCGCTTTACGGCCAGCGCCATTTTGTAGGTGACAGTGCCGGCCACGATCATCACATCGCATTGGCGGGGAGAAAAACGCATCACCTCTGCGCCGAAGCGGGAAATATCAAACCGGGCGGAGGCTGTGGCCATCAACTCGATCGCGCAGCAGGCAAGACCCATGGGCATGGGCCAGAGCGAATTCTTGCGCATCCAATTCATGGCCGCGTCGAGCCGGGTGAAAACCACGTTCCCCTCGATCTTCGAATCGTAGGCGGCGGGGTGGATTTCGCTCATGGGAGAGACTAAAGTTGCGCTCCTTCTCCGCAAGAGAAATCCCCCGTGAGCCGTTTGCGCGTCGCAAGACGCCACTGTATAAACGGCTCTTCATGCCATCCGCCCGCACTCATCTCGACCAATTGGAGAACCAGAGTGTCTTCATTTTTCGAGAGGCCTATAGCGCCTTTCGTAACATCGCAATGCCATGGTCCATGGGGAAAGACTCAAACGTTTTGATCTGGCTCGCCCTGAAATCGTTCTTTGGCAAGATCCCGTTTCCCGTTCTGCACATCGATACGACTTACGAGTTTCCGGAGATGCTCGAATTTCGCGATTGGGCCACGAAGCACTACCAGCTCAATCTAATCGTCAAGACAAACGTGGAAGCGCGCGCGCGCGGCGTGGGATATGAAACGCATGATCCAGTCACCGTGACGCACGAGCTCAAGACCGTCGCGCTGCAACAGGCGATGGCGGAACACAAATGGGACGCTCTCATCACCGGTATCCGTCGCGACGAAGATCCCACGCGTGCGAAGGAGCGCTATTTCTCGCCCCGCAATGCGCAGTTCGAGTGGGGCTATAAAGATCAGCCCCCGGAATTCTGGGGACAATTTGCCAGCACCGCCGCGAAAGGGGAACACGTCCGCGTGCAGCCGCTCCTCGATTGGACCGAAGCCGATATCTGGCGCTACATCCTGCGCGAAAAGATCCCAATTCCGGGGATGTACTTTGCTCGGAACGGCCAGCGGTATCGCTCGTTAGGCTGCATGCCGATCACAAAGGCCATCAGCAGTGAGGCTGGCACAATCGAAGAAATCATCGCCGAACTCGAGACGACCCGCACGAGTGAACGGGCCGGCCGCGCGCAAGATCATCACGAGCGCAATGCCATGCAGAAGTTGCGCGCCAAAGGTTTTCTATGAGCGACGAAGCGCAGCGCCTCAAGATTGTTTTCGTCGGTCACGTCGACCACGGGAAGTCGACCCTGATCGGTCGCATCCTGCACGACACGGGCTCGCTGCCGGAAGGCAAGATCGCGGCCATTCAGCAGGCGTGCGAGGCCGAGCGGATGGAGTTTGAATATGCCTTCCTCCTCGATGCTCTGTTGGAGGAACAAGCGCAGAACATCACGATCGACACGACGCAAATTCCGTTTCGGACAGCGCTCCGGCGTTACGTCATTATTGATGCTCCCGGCCACAAAGAGTTCCTCAAAAACATGATCACCGGCGCGGCCAGCGCGGATGCGGCCGTGCTCGTGATCGCCGCCAACGAGGGCGTGCGCGAGCAGAGCCGGCGGCACGCCTATTTGCTCAGCCTGCTGGGAGTGCGGCAAATTATCGTGGTGGTGAACAAGCTCGATCTGGCGAACTACAGCGAGGAGGCGTTTCGCGAAATTGAGGAGGAATACCGGCAGTTTCTTTCCGAGCTGGGCATGACGGCGCAGGAGTTTATCCCCGCCTCGGCGAAGCAGGGCGAGAACGTGGCGGGCAGAACGGATCCGGCGCTGCAGTGGTACACCGGGCATACGGTTTTGGATGCCCTCGATCACGTCGAGTCGACGACAGCCCCTCTTAACCAGCCGCTGCGCTTCTGCGTGCAGGACGTTTACCGCTTCGATGCCCGCCGCATCATTGCCGGAAAGATCGAGAGCGGATCCCTGCGCGTGGGCGATCAGCTCATCTTTTCACCAGCGAACAAATCTTCCGCGGTCGCGACCATTGAAAGTTGGAACTCTCCCGCGCCAGAGGAGGCAATCGCCGGAGACTCGGTCGGGATCACGCTGCGCGAGCAAATCTTCGTTGAGCGGGGCCACGTCGCTTCGCACGAGACTGACGCACCAATCGAAACCAACAGGTGTCGGGCGGACATTTTCTGGATGGCGGAGGAGCCGTTGCGCAAGGAAACGGAATACATTCTCCGGGTGGCGACACAGGAGTTGAAGTGCAAGGTGGTCGCGATCGAACAGGTGATGGATTCCTCCACCCTCGCGACGGAGATTGGCGAACGCGAGCGACTGGCTCGTAACGAAGTGGGAAGAGTGACGTTCCAGACTCGCGCACCTCTCGTGGTCGACAACCATGATCGCATTCCGGCGCTCGGCCGATTTGTTCTGGTCGATGGAGGAAGGATTTGCGGCGGAGGTATCGTTTTTGGCGGCGTTTACACCGATCGCACGACGGTTAAGAGCAAAAACATTTTTTGGAGCGAAGGCAAAATAACTCCCCCGCATCGGGCGAAGCAGAATGGCCATCGGGGAGCGGTCGTCTGGCTGACGGGGCTTTCGGGCGCAGGAAAGTCGACGATTGCTCTGGCGCTCGAGGGCGAACTCTTTCAGCGGACCATGCACACGTATGTGCTCGATGGAGATAATGTTCGCCACGGATTGAATTCGAATCTTGGGTTTTCCGCCGAAGACCGGGTCGAGAACATCCGGCGCGTCGGTGAGGTGGCGAAGCTGATGGCAGATGCAGGCACCGTTGTGATCACCGCGTTCATCTCACCCTATCGGCTGGATCGCCGCCGTGCCCGGGAAATCGCACTGGAAGGGAATGCCGAATTTATCGAGGTTTTTGTAGACGCGCCCTTGCAGGTCTGCGAAGAACGCGATCCGAAGCATTTATACAAAAAAGCGCGCGCTGGGCAGATCCGGGATTTCACCGGGATCGACGCACCCTATGAGGCACCGGACGATCCTGATATTGTGGTCCGAACTGACGAGCAAAACGTCGATGAATCGGTCGCGACGATCATGGAACAGCTCCTGCCACGATTGCGCGCTGACGACCCGATCGATTGATCGTTAGGCGTGGTTGCTTAATGCGCCCGCATCGTTTTGGGAAACGGCAGTCGGGCGAGGGGAGTCCTCGCGCAGAGGCTTACGCCA
>DASYVG010000398.1:0-2033 GCA_035937255.1 Chthoniobacterales bacterium
CTATGGATCTAACCGTCTGATCTAAGTCATATCTTAACGAAAGAAGCAAGATTTCTGTCCGGATCAAGCGGCGTGGGGTGTGCGACATCGAAGCGGCGGATGGACGTTTTTCTTTATCTGCGTCGCATTTCTGAACGTATAATAACGTTCAGGAGATGCTGATGCCTGAAACTCTCGACGCTCTGGAAGCCGAACGATCTGGACTCCTCGAAGAATTCCTCCGTCTCGGCGATTTGCGCCCCGGTTCCATCACGGCCGTGGTACGCCGCTGCGGTAAGCCGACCTGCCATTGCGCCAAGCGGGACGATGCCGGCCACGACCCTCAGTTCCGTTTGACCCGGAAAGTGGCGGGCAGGAGCGTAACCGAGTCTTTTCCTGATCCCGCTGCGTTGCGCAAAGCGCAACATGAAGTGGCCGAGTTCCATCGCTTTCAGAAACTCGGTGAGGATTTAGTCGGCGTCAACGAAAAAATCTGTGCTCTCCGCCCTGTCGAGTCGCGGAAAGGCGGCTGGACAGTGCAGGAAAAAAAACGGCTGCTGCAATCCATCAGGAAATTGCGCGGGAAGTGAATCAGTTGCTGGGCCGCATTTTCGCTGAGCGACACAACAGCGGAGGCACCGATCTGGAGGCAGTCGAGAGCGCCTTGCGGGCCGCCCTCCATCAGGCCGGGGCCGGCGCCCTGAGCGAACTGCTGCAGTTCGGGGCCCCGGCGGCAGAGGGGCGTCAGTTGCCATGCGCCTGTGGTCATCAGGCACAGTACCAGGAGCTACGCTCGCGGCCTGTGCTCACCGTAGTGGGCTGGGTGCGGATGAAGCGTCCCTGGTATCTGTGTAAGCACTGCCATGAGGGTCGGTTTCCCGCCGACGAAGCGCTGGACGTAAAGGGCACGGACTTTTCGCCGGGGGTGCGCCGCATGCAGGCTATGGTGGGCCAGGAGTCGCCGTTCGATCATGGCCGCGAGCAGATGAAAGTCCTGGCTGGCCTTGAAGTGACCGCTAAATCGGTGGAGCGCACGGCAGAGGCGATTGGCGCTGACATCGCCGCAGGCGAGCAGCGCGGGATCGCTAAAGCCGTTCAGTTGGATCTGCCCGTCATTGTGGGTGAACCGATTCCCATCCTGTACGTGCAAATGGACGGGACCGGTGTCCCGGTGGTGAAGAAAGAGACGGAGGGACGGAAGGGTAAGACCGATGGCCAGCCGGCGCACACGCGCGAAGTCAAGCTGGGATGCGTGTTCACTCAGACGACGTGGGATAAAGAGGGCTATGCGATCCGCGATCCGGATTCGACCACCTATACGGGCGGCATCGAACCCGCCGAAGAGTTCGGCAAACGCATCTATCTGGAAGCCTGGAACCGTGGCTGGAGCCGCGCGGAAAAGAAGGTAGTCATTGGCGACGGCGCCGAATGGATCTGGAATCTCGCCGACCAGCATTTTCCGGGCGCGATTCAAATCGTCGATCTGTATCACGCGCGCCAACATCTGTGGGACGTGGCACGTAAGCTGTATCCCAATGACGAAGTGAACCAGAAAGCCTGGATGAAGATCCACCGAAAGCGGCTCCTCGACAAGGGCAAAATCGAAAAACTGGTTCTCTCGCTACGGTCAATCGATTCCGCCAATCCCGATGTCATCGAGAAGATACGCCTCGAGGCCGACTACTTCGACAAAAATGCCGAGCGCATGCGTTACCCCAAATTCCGCCGACAGCACCTCTTCGTCGGCTCGGGTGTCATCGAGGCTGGCTGCAAGACCGTCATCGGTTCCCGCCTCAAACGGTCCGGCATGTTCTGGACCGTCAGAGGCGCCAACTCCATCATCGCTCTGCGCTGCTGTCATCTCAACGGCCGCTTCGAGGACTACTGGGAGTCCCGCCGCGCGGCCTGATCTTCACTTCTATGTCGCGCACCCGTTTGTCGAGATGTAAGAGCGAAGAGCAGCCTTTACGACGCGCACAACTGCGGCACAGGCAAATGCTGAAAACGCACCCGGCGATCTTCGCGCCGTTCATTGCGGCGGTTTTCGGACTCAT
>DASYVG010000399.1:0-10009 GCA_035937255.1 Chthoniobacterales bacterium
TTGATTATTCATCGATATAATCGATGTTTTGGAATTAACGTTCATCATCTCGAGCTGTTTTATTACGTCGTTACGCACGGCGGTATCACCGCAGCTGCGCGCAGAATGACCTACGGGATCCAGCAGCCCGCGATCAGTGGGCAGCTCCTGCAACTGGAGAAGGAACTCGGTCTACGGTTGTTCGAACGCCGGCCTTTTGCCCTCACGGCCGCAGGTCACGAGCTCTTCGATTTCGTCGCGCCTTTTTTCGGCCAAATCGCCGACACAGCACAGCGCCTGCGGGATGGACGGAATACGACGCTTCGGTTGGCCGCGCCGGCGACCGTGTTGCACCGCTACTTACCGGAACTGCTGCAGAAACATGAACGCATTGTGCCGAGGCTGACGCTAAAACTGCGCGACGCGAACCAGGCCGATGGCGAGGAATTACTACAGAAGCAGGAAATCGACCTCGCCATTTCGGAACTCGAAGGCAAACCGGCGCAGGGGCTCAAATCGGCCGTTCTATTGAAGCTGCCGCTCGCTTTGGTGTTCCCCGTAAAACTGAAGATTCCGTCAGCAGCCGAATTGTTGCGTCAGCACGCGTGCCATCGATTGATATCGTTGCCCGCCACCGAAGTACTGGTGAGGAAATTCCACGCTGAGCTGCGCCGATTAGGCATCACTTGGGCGACCAGTCTCGAAGTGAGCTCTCTCGACCTCGTGGCAACTTATGTGTCACTCGGCCTCGGCGTCGGACTGTCGATCGCGCTTCCCGGCGCTCAGCTACCAGTTGGTGTCCGCTCTTTCCCGCTGCAGAAGTTCCCGCCGCTGATCATCGCTGCCATTTGGCGAAACGATTTATCGTTGGCGAACACGCTCTTCCTGGCCGCAATCAAGAAGCGCGCAGAGCAGTTGCAGCGACCGCTGCGAAGACGAAGCAATGTCCGTTGAGCTATCCTGTGGCCTTCAGCACCGCGAAGGTTTTGCTGCCTTTGCGATCGAGATAGAGCAGGATGCCTTTGCGCGGATCTGCTTTGCCCAGAGCTTCCCGAAAGGATGCGACGTTCGCCACGGGCTTGCCGTCTACTTCTGTAATCACGTCTTCACGCTGAACATCCTGCGCGGCGGCCAGACTGTTATCAGCCACGTCCGTAACGATCACGCCCTGCTCGACGGTGAGCTTCAAACGTGTCGCCATTTCTTTCGTCAGGTCCTGCACCTGTAGTCCGAACTTATTAGCCTCCTCCTGTCGCGGCCCGTTAGGCTGGGCGGGTTCGTTAGCCGCCCGGCTGATCTCGTTCGGTAATTCGCCCGTCGTGATCGGTATTTTCATGGTCTGACCTTTGCGCCAGACGGTCAGCTCCACGTTCTGGCCGATCTTCTTCTTTAAAACTTCGCGCTGCAGCTGCGTGTCGCTGCCCACGGGCGCGTTGTCCACCTGCGTGATGACGTCGAACGGGCGCAGCTCACTTTTGTAGGCGGGCGCGTCGGCTTCAATCGTCCGGACCACGACTCCCTTCTCCAAGCCTTTGAATAGCTCCCGGATCGAAGGGTCATCACCGAGGGTTTCGATCCGGATTCCAAGCCATGGCCGGACGATTTTATGCCCGGCGATCAGTTGCTGACCGATTTCGTTGGCCAGGTTACTGGGGATGGCGAAGCCGAGCCCGCGGTTCAAACCATTAATCAGCGTATTCATTCCGATCACTTTTCCATCGATATCGCAAAGTGGACCGCCACTGTTGCCGGGATTGATGGAAGCGTCCGTTTGGATGTAATCCGAAATCGAGTAACCGCCCGAATCGAGCAATTTGTTCCGGCCCTTCCCGCTCACCACTCCGTAGGTGAACGTGTAATCGAGCTTGAACGGCGCGCCGATGGCAAAAGCAAACTGGCCTACGCGCACCGCGTCGCTATCAGCCAGTTGCACAACAGGCAGATTAACCGCTTCAATTTTAACGACAGCGATGTCGGTCTTTTCATCCGTGCCCACGATTCGGGCCTGGAAGGATCGCGCGTCCTTCAATTTCACCTCGATCTTATCTGCCCCTTCCAGGACGTGAAAATTAGTCAGGATGTATCCGTCCGGTCGCACGATGAAGCCTGATCCTTCGCTTTGGATGGGCTGCGGATTGTGCGGACCTCGCCGGTGGTTTTCGTCGTCGGGCTGGTTCTGAAAGAAAAGATCGTCCAGCGTTGGTCCGTCATTGCCGTCGCTTTTTTTCGTGACTTCGATGATGACTACGCTCGGCGCGACGATCTCAAAAACCTTCGCAAAGGCGTTGTTCAATTGGTGCACGACATCCTTGCCGGCTTCGGCAGCCGCGGCCGGCACGGTGGGTGTCGGGGCGGTTTCCGGTGCGGAGGGCGATGACGCCGCGGTGGCGCTGGCTGCGAGAGCGGCCGTGGCGAACAGCGCGATCGTGGAACCTTTTCTAAGCATAATGGCGCGCGTTGGCATCCACATTGTAAAGAGAGCAGCTGCGAGGGCAAACCACGTGATTGCTAGGTGCGTGGCGCACGTCTGGGTACCTGCGTTGACACGATTGTTAAGGACATTAACGTTTCGTTCCACACTAAAATGAACACTCTTGCCACGGGGAAAATGGATGGAAAAGAGTTCGTCTCGCACGCGCCGGGTCGCTGGCCAGACGTAGCTCCTGAGCTCTGGAACGATTGGAAGTGGCAGCTCAAAAATCGCGTCACGACTCTGGCGCAGCTGGAACAGCATCTGGAGCTAAGCGAGGAGGAACGCGCGGGTGTTTTGCTTTCCGGGGACAAGCTTGCGCTCGCGGTCACGCCCCACTTTTTCAATCTCATCCCGAGGGATAATCCGGGCGACCCGATTCGGCGTCAGGTCATTCCGCGGATCGAAGAAACGTGGAGCTCGCCCTACGACATGGCCGACCCTTGCGGCGAAGATTCGCACATGCCGGTGCCGGGACTCGTGCACCGTTATCCGGATCGAGTCCTATTTTTAGTGACCGATCGGTGCGCGAGCTACTGCCGGTACTGCACGCGCAGCCGGGTGGTGAGCGGCGTGGGCGAACAGGAATTACACACGGAATTTGAGGCGGCCTTCCATTATCTTGAAGCGCACACTGAAGTGCGGGACGTGCTGCTCAGCGGCGGCGACGCGCTGATCTTCAGCGACGACAAGCTGGAAAAAATTCTCCTCCGTTTGCGCGCGATCCCGCACATCGAATTCCTCCGCATCGGGACGCGAGTCCCGATTTTCCTGCCGCAACGCATCACGCCGAAGCTTTGCGCGATGCTGGCGAAATACCATCCGCTCTGGATGAGCGTGCACGTGAACCATCCCCGCGAGCTCACGCTTGAAGTGAAACAGGGTCTCGAGCGGCTCGCGAACGCCGGCATCCCGCTCGGCAATCAGAGCGTGTTGCTCAAAGGAGTGAACGACGATCTCGGGACGATGAAAACGCTCGTGCACAAATTGCTCATGTGCCGGGTGCGCCCGTATTACATCTACCAGTGCGACCTGATCAACGGCTCGTCGCATCTGCGCACATCCGTCGCGAAAGGCATCGAGATCATCGAAGGCTTGCGCGGTCACACCACCGGTTACGGCGTGCCGCAATTCGTGATCGACGCGCCCGGCGGCGGCGGCAAAGTCCCGATCAATCCAGGCTACGTCTTGTATCACGACAACGAAAAGATCGTGATCCGAAACTACGAAGGAAATATCTTCGAGTATCCGGAGACTGGTGGCGACCAGAACGTGCAGTTCGCGCCGCAGCGTGAATACCACGACGAGTATTTGTATTCGTAAAGACGGGATTGCCCGAGATGGTTCTCGGAAACGCTTCTAATCATCTCGCGTTGCATACACTGCCTCGCCGCCGATCACCGTCATCACGCAGCGCGTTTGGAGGATTTGCGGTTCGGGGATTTTCATGATGTCGGCGGAGAGGACAGTGAAATCCGCAAGCTTGCCGGGTTCGATGTTGCCTTTGTCGATTTCTTCGAAGGCGGCGTAAGCGGCGTTGACCGTAAACATCCTAAGCGCCTGCTCGCGCGTGACCGCTTGCTCGGGGTGCCAGCCTTCGCGTGATTCGCCTTTGATGCTTTTGCGAGAAATGGCGGCGTAGAATTCGATCATCGGTTCGCCGCGCTCGACCGGCGCGTCGGAACCGCCGCAAACGACCGCACCGGTTTTGAGGAGGCTATTCCACGCATAGGCGCCGGCGAGCCGGTCGATCCCCAAACGCGCGGGCGCGAAAAACAAATCGCTGATCGCGTGCGACGGCTGCATGGAAGCAATTACGCCGAGGCGGGCGAAGCGCGGGATGTCCGGCCCGCTCAAGATCTGCGCGTGCTCTACGCGCCAGCGCGGCTCGCGAATTTTTCGCTCGCCCGGAGGTACTGATTTCATGGCCTGCTCATACAGGTCGAGAATGATGCGGTTCGCACGGTCGCCGATCGCGTGGGTTTCCACTTGAATGCCGCGGCGCAATGCTTCCTCGAACATCGGCCCTAACTCCGATTCTTTTTGCGTGAGGTAGCCGGACGTTTCCGGTTTGTCCGCGTACGGCGCGAGCAAGGCCGCGCCACGCGAGCCGAGCGCGCCGTCGAACATCACTTTAATGGTGCGTTGCGTGAAACGACGATCGTAGGCGTTCAGCGTCGGACCATCTTTCAATAATTGGTTCGCTGCCTCGCCGGGTCCGTAAGCTGCATCGTAAATGCGCAGCTTGATTTTGCCATCCTCGAATGCGCGACGAATCAACTGCGCGTCGGCCAGTTCGCCGCCGGCGTTTTGAATTTCGCACCAGCCGAGCGCGATCTCGCGCTGCACGCCTAGCGATAACGCTTTTTCGCGCTCGGCTTCAGTCGGCTTCGGAATGTATTTCTCGACGAGCTCTTGAGCGTTATCGAGCAACATCCCATTCGGTTCCTCGCCGTCTTTTAGAAATTTTCCGCCGAAAGGATCCGGCGTGCTCTTGTCGACTGCCGCCGTTCTGAGCGCGACGGAATTTGCCACCGAGGCGTGACCGTCGGCGCGTGTGAGATAGACCGGATTATCGGGCGCGATTTTGTCGAGATCGGCCCGCGTAGGAAATTGCGGCGGTTTCCAGAATGTTTCGATCCAGCCGCGGCCCGTAATCCATTTGCCGCGCTCCGTCTTGGGGACTCGGTCCTGCACCTTCGCGAGAAAAGCCTCGAGTGAATTCGTGCCCTCGAGATTCAATGTCATCTCCCGCTCGCCGATGCCGAAGATGTGGCAATGCGAGTCGGTCAGGCCTGGTACGACCGTGCGGCCGTGCAGATCGACGGCGCGCGTATGGTCGCCCCGAAATTTCTGCAAGTCAGCGTTCGGCCCGACGAATGCGATGCGATCGCCTCTTACCGCGATCGCTTCGGCGTGCGGCTGCCTCTCGTTCAGGGTGTAGACGTTGCCGTTGATGAAAATGACGTCCGCAGGTTCCGCGGCGCTAATCGTGCGCGCTATTAGAAGCAAAACAGCAAGCCAGCGCACGGCTCCAGTTTTTGTGTCATTCCGAGCGAAGTCGAGGAATCTCTAATTTTCCAAGCCAAGAAATAAGAGACGTCTCGACTGCGCTCGCCATGACAAGGCCAGATTTTACAACGGCGCAGCTTTTCCGTATGGGAAAGATTGGCGCACGTTTTTTTGCCGCGAACTGCGCCTGCGCACGAATTTTCTTTTGCCAACGTAATCTCGATTTATAGAGTTCTCGCCTCTTGCGTCGTGCCCATTCAACTTCAACCTTCCAATCTCTGAGCGCCGCACGTCCTCTCCTTTATTTTCGCGCGTTTTTAGATTGGCGACGGCCGCGGCCAAGCGAGACTGGTTGTTGATCCCGTCATGGCGAATTTCTTTCCGAAATGGTCGAACTGGTTGCCGCTCAAGATTGCGGTCTGCGGTCTCGTGACCGTTCTCGGTTTGACGGCCGCGACCTGGTATTACGTTACGCCGAAGTACACGCGTATCGGCTATCAGCCGGTGCAACCGGTGCCTTTCCCGCACGATCTGCATGTGTCGCAACTCGGGATGGATTGCCGCTATTGCCACAGCTTCGTCGATGTCGCGGCCCACTCCAATCTGCCCAACACGCAAACGTGCATGGCTTGTCACTCGCAGGTTCAAAAGGAGAATCCGAAGCTCGCACCGGTGCGCGCCAGCTGGAAAACGGGCCAGCCGGTGGACTGGATTCAAATTCATCGCACGCCCGATTACGTCTTCTATAATCACTCCGCGCACGTGAATCGCGGGATCAGCTGCGCCGTTTGTCATGGCCAGATCAATCACATGCCGGTTGTCTATCAGGCCAAGCCGCACAGCATGGCGTGGTGCCTGGAGTGCCATCGGCATCCGGAGAATTTTCTCCGGCCTAACGATCAGGTCTTCAATCTCGACTGGAAACCGGAAGATGTGCAGCCGGCGGAGTTCGTGGCCAGGTATGGTCAGCCCAAAGACGTAAGCGACGATTGGTCGAAGAAGGAGAAGCTCACGCAACGCGAAATCGGCCAGACGCTGAAGGAAAAATGGAACGTGCAGCCGCCGCTGACTTGCCAGGGGTGTCACCGATGAAGCGCGTCTTTGAGCATCCGCCGGAAAAACTGACCGGGCGCCGCTATTGGCGCAGCCTCGGCGAGTTGAGCGACACGCCGGAATTTCGCGGTTGGCTGGAACGCGAATTCCCCGCCGGCGCTGCGCAATTGGAGGGGGACGAATGGTCGCGGCGCGGATTCCTGAAACTGATGGGCGCCTCCATGGCCCTGGCCGGTTTCGGTCTGAACAGTTGCCGCCGCCCGGAAGCGCATCTGGTGCCGTTTACGAAAAGCGTGGAGTGGACCATCCCCGGCAAGCCGGTCTACTACGCCACCGCGATGCCCCGTCGGACCGGGGCGCTGCCGCTGATCGTGACAACGGTCGACGGCCGCCCGATCAAGCTCGACGGCAATCCGCTTCATCCTGCGAGCGGCGGAGCGAGCGACGCTTTCGTGCAGGCTTCAATTCTTGATCTCTACGACCCGGCTCGCTCGAAACGCTACGTCGAGAAAGGCAAAACGAGCGATCGCACGGCGTTCGACGCCTATCTCGCTGAATTGCGGCCCAGACTAGCGGCTGATGGTGGCGCGGGATTGGCCTTTCTCGTCGAAGAGACGCACTCGCCGACGCGCGAACGTTTGCGCGCTCAGCTCGAGAAAGCATTTCCGAAAATGCGCTGGTGCGTTTACGACCCGCTCCTGAGCGAAGCGCAAAGCTTTGGGACACAGATCAGCTTCGGCGACAACTCGCGGCTCATCCCACGACTCGAACGCGCCGATGTCGTTCTCGCTCTCGATAGTGATTTTCTGGATTGCGGCGAAGGCGACATCGCCTCCATCCGTGCTTTCACGTCGCGCCGTCGCGTGACGAGCTCGAAAGACACGATGAACCGTCTCTACGTGGTGGAGAACCGTTTCACGCTGACGGGCGCGATGGCCGATCACCGCTTGCGCGTGCCCGCCAGCCAGATTCCTGCCTTCACCCATGCGCTTGCCGGAAAGATCGCAGCCGCGACCAAAGACGGTGGGCTCGGCTCGGTCATCGCGACTCTGACCGCGCCGCCGGACGCGATGCATTTCGACGAGCAGTGGCTTACTGAGGCAGCAAACGATCTGGTTTCGAAAGCGGGCGCCAGTCTGGTCATCGCCGGTCCGCATCAGCCGGTGGTCGTGCAGTTGATGGTTTACGCGATCAATGGAGCGCTCAAGAATCTTGGGAGCACGCTCATCGTACGCGAATTTGCGCGCAACCCGCGCACAAACAGCGTTCTGCAGCTCGCTTCGGAGATGAATGCTGGCCGCGTGAAGCAATTATTTATCCTCGGGGGCGATCCAGTTTACAACGCGCCGCGTGCGCTCACGGAGGACCCAAACTCGAAGGGAGCGCTCGACTGGGTGGACTTGCAGAAAAAAGTCCCCAAGGTCGTTCGTCTCGCTCATTACGAGGATGCGACTTCAGCGCTGAGTCAGTGGCATATCCCGGCCGCGCATTATCTGGAGTCCTGGGGTGACGCGCTCACGTCGGAGGGCGGTTATCTGGCGATTCAGCCAATGATCCTGCCGCTCTACGGCGGCATTTCCGAGATTGAACTGCTCAACGCGCTGCTCGGCGGACCAAAGGTCGAAGGGCCGGAGCTTCTGCAGGAGACATTCCGCGCGACGGCGCCTCCCGGGGATCTTGCGAGCGCCTGGTCGACCATGCTGCGCGATGGTTTCGCCGCGCACGTGCCGCTGCGCGACAAGGCGCCGGCGTTCAATGGCAACTCAGCCGGGGGCGTTGCGCACACGCTTTGGATTTCTACTCCTGCTCCGACTCCGGACAGTCCCGAGGTGGTTCTCGTGCGCAGTTATACGCTGGATGATGGGCGTTATGCGAACAACGGCTGGCTGCAGGAATTGCCGGACCCGGTCACGAAACTCACCTGGGATAATGCGGCGCAGATCAGTCCCGCCTATGCGCGACACCTGAACGTGAACACCGGCGATCTGGTGCGCGTGACCGTGACCGAGACGAGATTGGATCGCCAGGGGAGGCCTTTGCAGCGGGAGCTGGTGATCGCGGCCATTGTTGCACCCGGACACGCGGATAATTCAGTCACAATTCCGCTGGGCCACGGGCGTAAACACACCGGTCCTGTCGGTGAAGATACGGGCTTTAATGGTTACCTTCTCCGCACCTCGAGCAATCCGCACTTCATCGTGGCGGACGGCAAAGGCATCAAGAGTGTAAGCGTGACGAAAACGGGCGGAACCTATCCGCTCGCGACGACGCAAGAACATTGGAGCATTGAAGGGCGCGGCCTGGTGCGCGAAGCGACCCTCGATCATTACCGCGAGGAGAGCGATTTCGTGCAGAGGATTGCCGGCGACGAAGAGTTGCCGGCAAAGCTTCCCACGCTTTACACGCACCCGCCCCTCACCGCAGCCCAGCAGTGGGGCATGGCGGTGGACCTCAACGTTTGCACGGGCTGCAGTGCCTGCGTCGTCGCTTGTCAAAGCGAGAACAACATTCCCATCGTCGGCAAACTGCAGGTTTCGCACGGACGCGCGATGCACTGGATGCGCATCGATCGCTACTTCGCGAGCGCGAAGTCGTTCAACCAGGACAAAGGCCAATTTCCGGAAAACGCCGAGATGGTGCACCAGCCGATGATGTGCCAGCACTGCGAAAACGCGCCGTGCGAGACCGTTTGTCCGGTGAACGCGACTGTGCACAGCGAGGATGGCCTCAACGTGATGGCTTATAACCGCTGCATCGGCACCCGCTACTGCGCGAACAACTGCCCGTTCAAGGTGCGCCGTTTCAATTTTTTCGATTACAACCAGCGGCCGATCGGCAAAAAGAAGATCGCCGGCGCGTTCGGCGTTTATCAGGAATATCTCGGTCCGCTCACCACCAAGGGCGCGCCCGATTCGACCAAGCTGCAGAAAAACCCGAACGTAACCGTGCGGATGCGCGGCGTGATGGAGAAATGCACCTATTGCGTGCAGCGAATCGAAGAAGCGAAAATCTCCGCGCACGTGCGCGCCGGTGAGTCGAGCAACACGCTCATTCCGCACGATTCGTTTACGACGGCCTGCGCGCAAGCCTGCCCGACAGAGGCGATCGTTTTCGGCGACATCAAGGATCCGGAGAGTCGCGTGTCGAAAATGAAAAAGCAGGATCGCAACTATCGCCTGCTCGAATATTTGAATGTGAATACGCGCACGAGTTACCTGGCGCGCATCCGCAATCCCAATCCGAAGATGCCGGATGCGGGCGCCATCGCGGTCGCGAGTCCATCCGAGCACGCAAGCGATGAGAGCAAGGGGAAACATAACTTTGAATCACACGATCAAGGGGCGTTGAATCCAGAGGAGAAGCCGTGATAGGAATCGAACCTTGCGCAGGCGGTTTTATCCTCTGGGGAGCGCACGCGCCTCGCATGCTGGTTTCGGCGCCTCGCCGAAACGCTCTTCTCCGCCAATTGGTTAGTACGTCCCCGTCTTCCCGCCG
>DASYVG010000400.1:0-5333 GCA_035937255.1 Chthoniobacterales bacterium
ATACATCGTGTAAAAAACCGCGAGCACGAACAATCCAGTCAGCGCGAGCGAGCGGATGTCGAACGGCCTTTGAAGCAAATCGGGAATGCCCCGCCTGGCGGGAGAGGCTGCAACCGCCTGTGCGACTTCCACGTTTCGGATTTCAGGTTCCACTATCGATGAATCGCGTATGGGTACGGCTTCGCGGGCACGGGAAAAGAGTGTCGGCGCCTGGACATCGAGACCAGCTGGAACAGACGATTACGCCTCGTTCCCACACTGACACACTTGCCACCCGTCTCAGTCCTTGAGCGATACGACAGGCGCGTTGGCTCAGCACGTTCGTATTCTGCTGATTTCACGCCAGTGGGAAGCGCGCGGTGGAAACGCTTAAGCCGGTTATCGCTGCCGGGGCCGTGTTCACGCTCGCGCCGCCATGTCGTCGCTCGAGGATGGAAATTTGGAACTGCCGGAGCTTGGCTGCTTTTCCGGGCGAAAACGCGCCTTGCAATGCCAGGCGTGGATTGTTGGTTGATCGCGATGCAATACGACGTCGCGGTCGCAGGCTTGGGCGGCATCGGCAGCGCCATCCTTGCTCACTGCGCGGCGCGCGGCGCATCGACCATTGGTTTCGAACAATTCACTCGAGGACACGCCTTCGGTGCATCGAGTGGCAGGAGCCGGCTCATCCGCAAAGCCTACTTTGAGGACCCCGCTTACGTTCCGCTTTTGCTTCGCGCCTACGATCTCTGGCGCGACCTCGAGACGCAGGCGGGTGAAGAACTCCTTCACATTAGTGGTCTCCTCAGCGTCGGCGCCGAAGACTCTACCATCATCGCCGGCTCGCGGAATGCGGCAGGCGCATTCGATCTCCCAATCGAGGTGTTGTCCAGGCGTCAAATCAAGACGCGCTTCCCCACCCTCGCGCTCCTGGACCATGAAATGGGGATCTTCGAGCCAGATGGCGGCGTCCTCCGGCCGGAACGAGCGGTTCTCGCTCAGCTGAGAGTTGCCGAGACTCATGGTGCGAAAGTTCATTTCGAAACGGAATGCCGAAGTTGGGAACAAAACGGGAACGGCGTCGAGCTCCTCTTAGGTGATGGAACACGCCAGACAGCGCGGATTCTCATCCTTGCTCTCGGACCGTGGTTCGCAGAGACGCTTGCCTCGGTCGGCGTCCCGCTTCGCATCCAACGAAATGTGCAGGCTTGGTTCGAACCGAAAATCGATGCCTATCACTCCGCCCGATTCCCCGCTTTCCTTCTTGATCGTTCCGGTCTTCCTGCGCCGCTCTACGGGGTGCCTGATTTCGGCGACGGGATTAAGGCCGCTTTCCACGGTCTCGGTGCCGAGACCAATCCTGACCAACTGGAGCGGGAAGTGGATCTGGAACGCGACATTGAGCCCATCGTGCGCGGCTTGCGCGACTGGATGCCAGGTGCGGTAGGAATTTTAAAGGAGGCTAAGGCATGTATGTACGCCTTGACGCCCGATCAGCACTTCATCCTCGATCGTCATCCGGAGCACCAAAACATTATTCTCTGCGGTGGCTTTTCCGGCCACGGGTTCAAGTTCGCCCCGGTCATCGGGGAGATCGGAGCTGAACTCGCGCTCGACGGCGGGTCCTGTTATCCGATCGAGTTTCTCGGCTTGAAGAGATTCGTAACCAAAAGGACGGCCTGCTGACCAATGCCGTCCACATGAATTTCTTTTCACTCGCGATCATGTTTGCAAATGGTGAAAATGAAAAGGGTCGCATCCCGTCTCACTGATGATTACCGCATCTTCGATCGCCATTTGGCTCGTTTGCGCGCTCCTCGCTGCGGGCGTCGCCTGGAGTCGATACGAGAAAAAGAAGACGCGCGATAAACTGCTGCGGGAGTTGACGGCGATGGATTTCGAGCGTCGCGAAAAGCTGCTTAATCGCCTGAGCCCAAAGCTCTCAACCGAACTGCGCGAGCAACTGATGGAACGCTTCAGGATGTGACGAAAAACGCGAGTGTGCCAAGGCACAACGTCACGAAGCGCGGAACGGAAGTGACGGCGCTCGCGCCCAAGTCTTGAAGCTCGACCGATCGCGGTTCTTAGCTCTGTTCGACCGCGCCGGACGAATCTTTCGTGTCCGGCTTCGGAAAAACGAGAGTTACGATCGTCCCCTCATCCACCTGGCTGTCGGCGTACACGCTACCGCCGTGCAAATCGGCGATCGATTTGACGAGCGCCAAGCCGAGGCCCGTCCCTTCAGCGCCGCGTGCCGGATCAGCGCGATAAAAACGATCGAAGATGCGCGGAAGGTGCTCTGTCGAAATGCCGCAGCCATTGTCGCGTACGGACACCTCCGCCTGCGTCACGCCGATGTTGAGTGAGATGGTGATTGTTCCGCCGTCGCCCGTAAAGCGGAGGGCGTTCTGGACGAGATTGCTTACGGCCTGGCCAAACAAGGTCGCATCGGCAAAGATTTCCCCTGTGCCCTCACACGCGATCGCGATTCTCCGTTCGTCCGCGAGGGTCTGGAAATACCTCGCTATTTTTCCGAGCGCCGCGCGCCCGTCGAACCAAGTCGGCTGAATCTGACGGTCCGCCGCTTCCGCGCGGGCTAAAAACAATAGTTTATCGATGATGCCGGACAATCGTTCACATTCTCCGACGCTGGACTCGATGACCTCGCGATATTCTTCGTGCGAGCGCGGCCGGGAGAGCGCGACCTCGGCTTCGCCACGCAGGTTGGCGAGAGGCGTGCGGAGTTCATGCGCGAGGTCCGCGGAAAATTGCGCGAGGCGCGTGAATGAATCCTGCAATCGATCGAGCATCTCATCGAAAGCGAGCGCGAGCGGTTGCAGCTCTGCAGGCCACGCAACGGACGCGACGCGTTCGTCGAGACGCGCGGGACTGATTCGCCGCAACGACGCAGCCATCCTCTCCAGCGGACGCAACCCACGCTTCGTAACCTTGACCGCGATCAGCGCCGAGGCTACGCCGCCGAGGCCAACCACGCTGGCAACGAGCACGCCGAATTGCTTGCGAAAACGCGCGTCCGCCGTCCTATCCTGCGCCATCTGGATCGTGTAGTTCTGCGTACGGTCCGACGCCTCGCTCTCTCGTAAGGCAAACAACCTCCCGTCTTTCCGAAAGCCGCGTGCGCTTCGGCTCCCTAAAAACAGGCTCGCAGGCAAGATTGCATCCATCCCCGGAGTTTCCGCCACGGTCTGGCCGGCGGGATTGATGACACGCATCCAAAACATGGCCCGTTCGTGCGTACTCAGCGTGGCGAACTCTTGATTGAGCGCATCCACTCGTGCGTCTCTTTCCACGTCCGTCCGAAGGGCGAAGAGTTTGTCCGTCAAAACTTCATCGTCCTCCTCCATCGCGTGGCGCACGACGAGGAAATAGAAAACTCCCAAGCCGCTCGCGAGCAATAACGCTGCCGACAGCGCGAAGAGAAATACCAGCTGCGACGAAATCGAGCGCGGCTTAGTCAGATCTGAGGACATAACCGGCGCCGCGAATCGTGTGCAGCAGCTTGGTTGCGAACGGATCGTCCATCTTGGCGCGGAGCCGGCGCACCACCACGTCGATGACGTTCGTATCAGTCGGGAAATTGATGTCCCAAACGTGGCGCGCGATCTCCGCTCGGGAAACAACTTCGCCGCGCGACCGAGCGAGCCGGGCCAGCAGGAGGAATTCCTTCGGGGTAAGACGAAGAGGAAGCCCGGACCGAACCGCTCGATTCCGGCGCGTATCAATTTCCAAATCTGCAATCCGCAGATCCTTCTCTGTTTGCGCCGGAGAGCGTCGCAAGAGCGAACGCACCCGCGCCAGCAATTCCGCGAAAGCAAAAGGCTTTACCAGATAATCGTCTGCGCCGAGCTCGAGGCCTTTCACCCGATCACGCACGCCGTCCCGCGCAGTCAGAAATATGATTGGAGTGCGGAGTCCACTGTCGCGCAGCTGTGAGACGACGTTCCAGCCGTCGTGCTTCGGCAGCATCACATCTACGATCAGTAGATCGAAGCTCGTCGCTTGGGCAAGCTGCAGACCCGTTTCACCGTCCTCCGCGATTTCCACCTCGAAGTTCGCTTCCCGAAGTCCCTTGGCGAGAAACGCCGCCGTCTTCTTTTCATCCTCGATCACCAGGAGACGCATCGGCCGGAAGCTATCAGGCTTGCGCGGGCGCGCTCAAGCTCATCCGTGATGGGTTCGTCACGAACTCCTTCGACCGCGGATAAGTGATAATCTCGGCGGTTCGTTTAAGGTAACACGATGGCTCTTGTTCGACATCAACGACGAGCTTTGACTTCTGATCGTATCTTCCCATAATCGGCGCTTTCGGAGGCACCTATGCGTATTTTCGTAGCTGGCATTCTGGGTGGGATCGCGATGTTCATTTGGAGCTCGATCGCGCACATGGCTCTGCCGCTCGGCGAAGCCGGAATCCGCGAGATTCCCGCCGAAGACACGGTTCTCGCCAGCTTGAAATTTGCCATCGGCGACACCCACGGGCTGTATTTATTTCCCGGACCCGCCCTCGGTCCCAATCCGTCGCGCGAACAGAAAGGCGAAGCGATGCGGCGCATGGCCGAAAAAGCCGCCCGTGGTCCTAATGGACTTCTTCTTTACCATCCCTCGCGGCCGTTCACGATGGGCCGCTGGCTGGCAATCGAATTTGCAACCGAATTGATCGAGAGCATCCTCGCCGTCTTCCTCCTCGCGCAAACGCGCATCCTGACTTTTGGCGGGCGCATCACCTTCATGACGGTTGCGGGCGTGCTCGCGGCGATCGCCACCAACATTCCTTATTGGAATTGGTATGGCTTCCCGGCCGTTTATACCGCCGCTTACATGTTTACCCAGATCGTCGGATTCATGGTAGCGGGTTTGACGGCGGCCTTGGTTCTTCGCAATCGCGCATTCGCGTCTTCCGCTGCGTGATCGCCGACGCAGAAGCAGCGGAATGCCGCGCAAGGTGATGCCCTAACGCCTCCGCACGAGCGGGAGCACTCCGATGCCGGAGTTGCAGGAATGGACGCTCGACCAGGAAGAAGAGGAGAGCGCCCACCACGCCGATCGTGACAAGCGCCGCTGAGATCGCGAACCCGGAATCGAGTGGAAGCGCGCAACCTTTCGCCACAAAGTGAATGGTGAGTTTGTGACTGAGATAGACACTGTAGGAGGTGCTCGCAGTGAAAGCTGTCCCCGGAAATGCGACACGGTAAAAAGGCAGGCGCGCACTGATGGCGCAAACGAGGAGGGCGGCCATGCCGAAGGCAATCAGAGGGAATTGCCACATGCAAAGCGCCAACGTCAGATCTCCTTCGCCGAGGTTTAAATCGAGAATGATGGAGGCGAGTGCGGGC
>DASYVG010000401.1:0-4123 GCA_035937255.1 Chthoniobacterales bacterium
ATCTGGTCGATGCGGAGATTATGCTCGGAAGCATATTGCAACGCGGGATGCAGATAACCTCCAGGGCTGAGGAAGCCGACGTTTTGGTCATCAACACCTGCGCGTTCATCGATTCGGCGAAGGAGGAATCGATCGAAGCAATCCTCGAAGCGCACCAGCAGCGCGGCTGGCAAGCGAAACCAGGGCAGAAGCTGATCGTGAGCGGCTGCATGTCGCAACGCTTCGCGAAGGAATTACGCGAACAGATGCCGGAGGTCGACGCCTTCATCGGGCTCGATCAGGTGAAGGATCTCGGCGCGATCGTCGAACAACTTGTAACCGGAGGCGGTGAACCCGGCGGCGCTCGCGCGAGCGGCAACACCGATGCCGGCTACAATTTCGTGACGCCGCGACCGACTTACATTCCCGATTACGACACGCCACGGTTCCGGTTAACGCCTTCGCACTCCGCGTATTTGAAAATCGCGGAGGGCTGCAACCATCCGTGCAGTTTTTGCGTGATCCCGCAAATGCGTGGTCGCCATCGCAGCCGGCCGCCGCATTCGATTCTAACGGAGATCCGCGCACTCGTGGCGGAGGGCGTGAAAGAAATCAATCTGATCAGTCAGGACACGACTTATTACGGTATGGATCTGTGGCCGGAGAAGGCGGGCCCGCGCCAGCCGGTCGATTCCTCGCGGGGCCCGACGCTGGCGGCGTTGCTGCGCGAAATCGATAAAATCGAGGGCGAATTCTGGGTGCGCCTGCTCTACACGCATCCAGCGCATTGGAGCGCAGAACTCATCGAAACTATCGCGGCGAGCCGAAAAGTTGCGCGCTATGTCGATATGCCGCTCCAGCACATAGATGAAGGAATGCTCGGCCGCATGCGCCGTGAGACCAGCCGGGCACACATCGAGGATCTGATCGTGGCGCTGCGGCGCGGTATCCCCGGCCTGGCCATTCGCACCACGTTCATCGTCGGCTTCCCAAGTGAGACGGTCGCCGAGTTCGCCTCGCTGCTGGAATTCATTGGACGGGTTCGTTTCGAGCGTCTCGGTATCTTCAAATATTCACAAGAGGAAGGCTCGCGCGCCGCCAAGATGCCGGGACAGGTTCCGGCGCGGTTGAAAAACGAGAGATACAGCCGTGCCATGATCGCGCAGCAGCAGATCGCCCGTGAGATCGCAGCCGAAAAAATCGGGCGCGAGCTGACGCTGCTCGTCGATGAGCCACTCGTCGCCAGGACGGAAGCGGACGCCCCGGACGTCGATACGCGGGTAATCCTGGCGCAGGCCGCGCCCGTCGGAGAGTTCGTGCGCCGGACCGTGACTGGCAGCCGCGGCTATGATCTACTCGCCTGAGCGGCAGACGATTGCACGCGAGTTCGCAAGTTCAGTAGTGACAATTCGGGCGATTTCCGCAATCTATTCGCTCGAGCTGAAGCTCGCCCAATGGCCGATCTGAACGAACCAAAAAAAGAGACGGTCCGCATTACTCTTCCGCCCGCTCCGGATGCCAAACCAACAGGCGAAGGGCGCGACACAGCCCGGATCAATTTACCGGCCCGTCCCCCTTCAGCCGGCACCTTGGGTCCTCCAGAGTCGGCGCCGCCTTCTCCATTCCAGCCGCCCCTGCCGCTCCCTTCGGCTAACGAAGATGACCGGCCGACATCTCCGACAAGCTTTGCGCCGCCCACTGTGAAAGAGGGCGCGGCCTCTGCATTCCGCCCTCCGGTTCAGCCTCCGTTAATTCCCACGACGGCCGACCGTCCCCTCGAACTCCCAATCGTTTCTGCGATGCCGCCGAACCCGCTTCCTGCCCCGGCGCCGACCAACTACCCCGGATCCGCGGTTCGCTCTTCGCCGAAAAAGGAGACGGCACGGATCGGTGTCCTGCCGACAGCGAGTTCATCTTCGCCGTCGGTGCGCATGGCAAAGACTCAGCCGCTCATTCCGGCTCCCGCGGCCGCGAACACCCCAGTTGCCGCCAGTGTGCGCACCGTCGCCGCCCCTGGCGCGCTTGATTCTGTTCCGATGCCACTCTGCTGGGCCCTGCTCGGCGTTTCCGGATTTATTTTCCTTCTTCAGATTTGGAACTACTTTGCCCTCTGACTTATGGAAAACACGGCAACTGTTACGATCGATGAATCCAATTTCGACAACGAAGTAACCCGCAGCACGAAACCGGTGCTGGTGGATTTTTGGGCTGAATGGTGCGGCCCTTGCAAAATGATCGCGCCACTGCTCGATGAGATTGCGAAAGAAAAGGGCGATGCGATCAAGGTGGCAAAAGTCAACGTCGACGACAACCAGGGCCTCTCGTTCAAATACAACGTCCGCGCGATTCCGACGCTACTCTTTTTCAAGAACGGCCAGGTCTGCGATCAGGTGACGGGAATGACGAGCAAGAAGAATCTGCTCGATCGGATCGAGGCGCTCGCGTAATTCCGCAGGCGCTGTGCGCCCGGCGCGGCTCGAACGCGCAACCTACAGCTTCGGAGGCTGTCACTCTATCCAATTGAGCTACGGGCGCTGCTCCGTCGGAGTATAGGAAGCTCGCGAAAAAGCACAACCGTACCACCGCGGCAGGTAGTTTCGGTTTGCATTTACGGGCAGCTCGACTGAAAATGAACGCCCGCCAGCGGGGCAAGAAGGAGCCGAATGAGCAGGATTATCGACGCAATCGAGAAAGAACAGCAGAAAACCGACGTCGCCAATTTCAAGGTCGGCGACGGTGTGCGCGTGCACACGCGGGTGGTGGAAGGTGACAAGGAACGCATCCAGATTTTCGCCGGAATTGTGATCGGCCGAAAAGGGCGCGGCTTGAATGAAAACTTTACCGTGCGCCGCATTTCCTACGGTGAGGGAGTGGAGCGCGTTTTCCCGATCAATTCACCGCGCATTGCAAAAGTGGAGGTAGAGAAGGAAGGCCGCGCACGTCGCGCGAAGCTGAATTACCTCCGCGATCGCAAGGGCAAGGAAGCGACCGCCGTTCGGGAGTAAGGGCGGATTTTTATCCGCAGATTCCGCAGATCTGCACAGATTTCTGCGGAAGCGTGAAAGCATGGAACAGGCATACGCGGAATCCGCGCTGTCTTGTCATCCTGAGTCGCAGACGACGAAGGATTTCCCAATCGCAGCGCGGCTGTTGTCAAATCGGTTCGTTCAAAGCCCAAGTTTCTGGATGACCCCCATGGCCGTTGTCTGAATCTCACAGGCGCGCATACGTTTCGGGCGAGTCGGCGAGATCCTTCGCCGTCTGCGCGACTCAGGACGCCAGTGCGAACGGCGGCAAGATGCATTCGCGCCGTCTCCTCCGAAAAATCTGTGAAAATCTGTGCAATCTGTGGATAATCTTCTCCCGCATGCGCCGCTGCGGTTTCCGACACGAACGACGACTCCGCGCTCTCGGTATTTCCAGCATCGCGGGTCTCGATGAGGCGGGACGCGGCGCACTGGCCGGCCCCGTGGTGGCCGCTTCGGTCGTTCTGCCGGAAAAATTCCGCCATCGCCGCCTGAACGATTCGAAGCAGCTCCTCCCCGAACGGCGGCAGGAGATTTATCAGGAGCTAATCGCGGATGAGCGAATCAGCTGGGCGATTGGCGTTGTCGATGCTAGGGAAATCGATCGCATCAATATTCTGCGCGCGACCCACGAGGCAATGCGAATTGCAATCGCCGCTCTCACCGCAACACCGGCTCACGTCTTGATCGACGGGCTGCCCGTCTTCCCATTTCCGCTACCGCAAACGGCGATCATCGATGGCGATTGCTACAGCCTCAGCATCGCCGCCGCGAGTGTGATCGCGAAAGTTACCCGGGACGCTATCATGCGTGAGTTTTGCGCACGTTATCCCGAGTACTGCTTTAGTCAGCACAAAGGCTACGGCACAGAGTTGCACCTCACCAAATTGCATGAGCACGGGCCTTGTCCGATCCATCGCCGATCTTTCGAGCCGGTGGCGCAGCCGCTTTTCGCGTTCGCGTCCTGAGCATATCGAACGCGGCGAGCGCGGCGAGAAGCTGGCCGCGAAATTCCTGCGCCGTGCCGGCTATAAAATCCTCTTTCGGAATTTTCGTGGTCGCAGCGGGGGCGAAATCGACCTCGTTTGCCGCGACGATGACACACTCGTTTTCGTGGA
>DASYVG010000402.1:0-5825 GCA_035937255.1 Chthoniobacterales bacterium
TCACGCCCATCGCGCCCTCTTGTGCATCATGTGCCGAGACGAACAACACGCTGCGGCGGAAATTTGGGTCGATCAGGTTCGGATGAGCCACGAGAAGCGAGCCAGCGAGATTCAGCGGAATCCCTTGTCCCATTTCGCGCATAACGAAAATTAAGTGCGCGCTCGCCTCTTGCGCAAGCCACACTTGGTCCGCTCTCATTCAGGCGCGCTGCAGCTGGCCCTGCTCTAAACGAAAGGTTGGTCCGGTCAGCGCGTGCTCGAGCCACTGCATCGAGGTCGCGGTCACCAGCTTTTGCGCCTCGATGGGGAGGTGCGCCATCAAATGATTTCGCCGTGCCGGATCCAGCTCGCCGAATATGTCATCAAGCAAAAGCAATGGAGCTTGCCCACCCTCGCTCGAGAAGATCTGCGCCTGCGCCACTTTCAACGCGAGCGCGATGGTGCGTTGCTGGCCCTCCGACGCGAACTGATTTGCCGCCATGCCGTCAACGAACAAGATAAGATCATCCCGGTGCGGACCGACGACGGTCTGCCGCAAGCGTAACTCCTCTGCGCGCGACTTCGCCAAGCTGAACGGGAAATCATCTCCGCTACCGGCCAGGTAACGTAACCCGAGTTCTTCGTTATTGCCGCTGATGGCGCGATGTGCCGCGCTGGCCAGCGGGATCAGTCGTCCCACCAGTTCCTGACGCAGACTGGTTAAGCGCGTGCCATGCTCGAGCAGCAGCGGATCGTAAGCCGCGAGCGCGGAAATTCCGGGATGCGCAGATTTCAGAAGTGCGTTCCGGGAGCGGAGGACGCGTTCGTACGAGCGGAGCGTCGGCCGGTAGAGCGGTGTAATCTGCGCGCCCACAAAATCGAAATACCGGCGCCGCGCTTCTCCGGCTCCGCGCACCAGTTCGATGTCCGTGTTGGCCAATGAAACGACGCGCGCGAGCCGCAGATATTCCGTCGAGGTGCGTTGCTCGAGCTGATCGAAGGTGAGCTTTCGGCGCAACGCGCTGTAGCGAAATTCGAGCTCGTGCCCGTCGTACAATCCGGAAACGGCGAAGGATGAGTGACCGCGCCGGACTACAGGCGCCAGGCTCGCGCTTCGTTGCGACTGCAATCGCAAGAGCACGCACGCCGCCTCCAGAACCGTCGTTTTCCCTTGTCCATTCGAGCCCAGGAAAAAGTTGAACCCAGGATCAAGCGGAACGCGCAGAGCCTCGAAGCAACGAAAACTACGCAGGTGCAAATCGGAGAGCACTGCTCACTTCTCACGCTGAGCGGCGACGACGCAACTGTTTCGGTGAAATTCGATCATCGCCACGGTGCTTTACGTAAAAGTTGTTGCGACAACGGGTGCTCGCGACTACTAGGTGCCAAGTTTTGGAAGATTGTTCTGGGGGGAACAGCCGCCCTTCACGTTTCACTGAGGCGTGGGGGGCGGTACTTTTTTGTCAGATTTTAGGATGAAATCTGCGACGCGCGATCTCTGCGCCAGGATCTCCTGGCCGGCCGCACTTATGATCGTGGCGCTGATTGCAGCCGCGCTCATTGCCTTTATCTTTCTGCGCCTCGAGAGCTGGCCCGCTCGCACCACGCACCAGACGACCGATGAGCTTGAGCGTGTGGGGCGCGATTTGCGTGATGCCTTCGTCGATCTCGCGCACCTGCAGCCGCGCATCACAATTAACAATCGCGTCTACGTCGAACGAACACGCGAGTTGGCGGAGCTCGCATTGATGTCGCGCCAGATCGAGGTTGAGCACGAGATGCTACACACGTGGGCGGGCAGCACGAAGCGCGTGCAGCTGCACGGCACTTTCGCCGTCAAGGCTGGATTCGATCTGCAGAAAGACGTCGCGGTTGATCTCGGCGAAAATGAGATCACGGTCCGGCTCCCGCACGCTCGCATTCTCGGTCTCGAACAAGTGAACGTCGATGTCCTGGCTTTCGACAACGGATTGTGGAATCGCATTTCGGCTGACGATGTGCAGACCGAGCTGGCGACGTTGCCGCAACTGGCACGTGCGAAAGCGGAGCAAAGCGGCTTGCCCATTGCGGCAGAACAGGTTTTGCAGAAACAGTTGCGCGAGCGGCTGCATTCAGGTCGTCCGATCCGCCTCATCTTCGGCGACGCACCCGCGAAGCCGTAGTTCCGATGAGACTCTTCCCGGCTGAGAAGCGGCTTTGCGCGGCCGGCGCGAACCGATAAGCATTGCGAGACCATGCACGGCAAAACCCGGATTTTGCTCGTCGCCGCAGTCGCTTGCGTTATTGCCCTCGGATTGCTTGGCCTGATGCCGACGATCGTTTCGACAGGCCTTCGATACTGGATCTGGCACAGCGCGAAAAAGTGCAGCTTTGCAGTCGAAATTGGCGTCATCGAGGCGCCCTTTCTACGACATGTAGTTTTGCACGATGTGCGAATAGCCTCTCCGCCGAACGCCGCGTGTCACATGGAGTTCCGCACCGCGCGTGCGGAGCTCGACCTGAATCTAAGCGGATTCTTCAGCCACCGGCGAGGACGTGTGCTGCGCCTTCTGCGAACCGAAGCGCCGCGTCTCGAGATCACGCGGGCTGCAGGCGTCGCCAATCATCCGCAGCCGGCGGCGGACTGGAGCCCCCTCCAGGATTTCCTCCCGGACGAGTGGAGCATCCAGCATCTGTCCGGGCGCATCCAGCAAGGGGTCGCGCTGGTTGATTTTCGAGATGTTTCCATTTCCGCCAGCCAACTCGAAGCAGGCGTTTTCGCAGCACACGCAATTACGGTTGTCTCGCCGTTATTTCGAACAAGTTTCAACGATCTGCGTGGCGCGACCAGCTGGTTGGATGATCGGCTGACGATCGGCGCCATCACTTTGACCCACGGGCTCGACATTCAAGCCTTCACGCTGGATTTGAGCAACCTTTCGGAACTTCGGGTCGGGCTCGGTCTTGATCTCGATGCCTTCGGCGGAAACGTCCGCGCCGATGTTGCCAGCGACGCGAAAGGGAACGATCGCGTCTGGAACCTCGCCGGCAGCGCGAGTAATATCTCCATCGCTCGATTGTCAGAGGCGCTTGGCCTCACTGAAACGGCAGCGGGGTCCATCCGCGTCTCGAAATTCACTTTCCGCGGCAGCTTCGAAGATCTCACCACGGCAACCGCGTCGGTCTGGATCGAGTTAACCGAGTTAACCTGGCGCGAACGCAGCGCGCAATACATCACCTTCGGAGCTTCGCTTTATAACCGCGAGCTTGAGATTGAGCAGCTCTACATCAAGCAGCACGCAAACGAACTGACCTTGACGGGCGGCGTTGCAATGCCGGAGATGCTTTCTAATTGGCGGAAGCCGGACTTTCACGGTGATGTGTCAGCTTCGGTTCGCGACCTCCGAGAGTTCACCAAACTTTTTGGCGCCGACCCGCAAAATTTCGAGGGAGAGATGTTTCTGAACGGCACTGTCGCCACCGAGAATCAGAGCCTATCAGGGAAGCTGTCTGCCTCCGGCCGCGCTTTGAAACTCTTCGGGATGCCGATTGAAACCGCGGACGCGGATCTCGCGCTGACAGGCTCACAGCTCCGTTTCCAGCGGATTGAGCTGCGCCGTGGCCGCGACTTCGTGCGCGGCAATGTCCGGGTCGGCCTCACGAATTCGCACGCATATTCGGGTGAGCTCGCCGGCGAACTGCAGAATATGGGAGACTACCGGGCGTCGTTGCCCGCCTGGATACAGCTAACGAACGGCGCCCTTAAATTCAACTGGACTGGCGATGGGGCCAGGCACGAATCCTACGGGACCGTGCGTGTAGACGGCCACTCCCTTCGTTGGGACACACGGCTGGCGGCGCCTGTCTTTGATCTCCAAGTAGATGCAGTTTACTCGCCCGAGAGTGTATTCTTTCGGGAACTGCACCTCGCGAACGCAGACGCTTCTTTCGATGCCTATGCGACGATCGCGAAAAACTACCTGCAACTTCAAGCGATCCGTTTCGCGCTTGCCGGACAGCCGAAAATCGAAGGCACGTTTTTCATTCCATTTTCGTTCTCGCATTTTGTTGAAAATCGAAACGTTTCGCAGGCGCTCGCATCGGATTCCAGCGTCGATGCTGATCTGCGCATCAGCCCGATTGATTTGGGCGAGCTGAGCCGCGCGTTCGGCGGCAGGGTCGCGCTCGACGGAAAAATCGACGGTCAAGTGGCGGCGTTCGGGACGCTCGTCGCGCCGGACGTGAACATCGAAGCACACGTGCACGATTTTAAATCGGACGATGGGAACATCGTCTCCGGCGACGCGAATCTCTCCACGCACGATCAGGGACTCCACTTGCAGGCTTCGATCAGGCCGGCCGGTTCAGCGCCGGTGGAGTTTGAAGCTGGCGTCCCATTTCAAAGTGCAGCCGACCCGTTGCGATATTCGATCGAGATGGACAAACCGATCGCTGCACGTGTCGACACGGCCGGCCTGGTTCTGGAAAAGCTCCCTCTCTTCTCGCGCCTTTCTTCGCGCTTCGGAGGCGCAATGGCTTCGAAAATCTCGGTCGGAGGCACGGCGCGACATCCCGTCATCGACGGCAAATTGCAGATGAAAGATCTCGGCCGCGTGGACAAAACGGTTTCGGCAAACATTGATTTCGCGGGAAGGGACGCTCGCGTCGATCCGGCGATATTTCGGATGGAAAACCGGACAGCTACCTTCCGTGGCGCGGTTAATTTTGACGACCTCGGATCGATTTCGGTGAAGTTGACGCCCCAGAATGGGATTGGAATGGCCGCGTCGGCCGATCCTCTGCCCTGCATCGCAGCCGTTCGCCTGATCTCCCCCAGCGTTTCTTCAACCGCGAAGCAATGGGAGATTTCTGAGGGAGAATTGCGTGGCGGAATCCCAAACGGCAGCTGGACTTTCACGCTGACCGAGCGAGAAACCGGACCTGGAAAGGAACGGCAGCCCGCAAACGAAATGCCCACTCACACGCAAACCTTCGAACTTTGCGGCGGCGATTCCAATAACGCAGGCTCGCTGGATCTCCAGATCGGCGCTCCCGCACAAAGATAGCTGAGCTTTTAACTGACTGTTATCAGCGCGGCTCGGTTCTCCGATACCGAGGATAGCCACGGCGCAAGTTTCTGCTCCAGTTCAGGTGTGAGGCCAACGTAGCAGTCGCGACCGGCTGCGATCCGCAGGGGAGCCCCGTTCGCCCTCTCGAATTCGAGCACGACATGTCGATCGCCGGGCGAATTGGACAGCAGATCACGAATTCTCCGCAAATCGTCGGCGCAAGTTCCCTGAGGCAAACGAAGCACTAATGGTGCAACCGGCTCCTCACGGACGCGCAAAGTCTCACTCGGAGGATTACCGCTCGGGGAGCGCGCAACCAACGGTTTTACCTTTTGCGCAGTGGCACGCATCGCGTCGTCGCGTTTATCAAGTGTTCCCTGTACTGCGATGACACGCGCAGGCAAGAGGGCGTCGGAAACCTTCACGTAGACTTCGTTCCAGATAACGATCTCAAGCAGACCGGAAAGATCTTCCACAAACACGACCGCAAATGGTTTGCCTTCCTTCTTGGTAAATTTCTTGTCCACCTGCGCGATCACCCCCGCCACGCGAAATGTCGCTCGATCCGCCAGATCATTGAGAGATCCAATCGACTGATAGCTTCCGGCTGCAATCACCGTGGCGTAGGCGTCGAGCGGATGGCCGGTGACGTAAAATCCGAGCAACTCCTTTTCGAATGCCATCCGTTCTTGTTCCGTCCAGGCGACGATATTTCTCGCGACTGGATTCGAGAACGGCGCCGATAGATCGTCAAATAACGAAACCTGGCCGCTGGCCCGATCGCGATGCGAAGCGGAG
>DASYVG010000403.1:0-8793 GCA_035937255.1 Chthoniobacterales bacterium
GGGAGCCTAACGAGCAATGGAAGATCCTCGGCCTGCTCCCCGAGCCGCGCGTGATTTACTCGCCCACCAAAACGCTGGATCTCTGGGTCGGTGGCGAGCTTGTCGGCGGATCGTTTCGCACCGATCCGAACAACAGCATCCGTCCCGCCCGGTTGAGTAATGCCGTGGTCGATTATTCCGAATACCGCGCCGGCGCCGGGCTTATCTATTCACCGGGAAATATTTTTTCCTTGGATCTTGGCGGCGGTTACGCGCTCGAGCGAACCTTCGGTTTCTACCGCGCGAACAAACGTTATACCACCGATCCAGCTCCCTACCTGCGGCTCGAGTTCAAAGCCAAGTTCTAAACTGAGCCTGCTTGCGACTGCATGAAACCGCGACGCGGTTTGCTCCCCCTCGCAGCATCTCTTCTGCTCTGCGGTTTGAGCAGAGCGGCGCCGGCGAGCCTGGATGAGATTAGAGCGGTCTCAAACCTTCCCGCCTTCGACGCGCCCCAGCTCGAACACGGCGAAATCCTCAGCGCGCGCGGGCTGCTGGGCGATTTTCCACGCGGCGTCTACGCGGAATCACTTTATTTGGTGCACGCGCCTCTCGACGCCGTGGGGAGGAAGCTTCTGCATTGGAACCCAACCAGTCACGCGCAGCTGCAAATCACCACCTTGCGCGAATATCGCTGGCCCGCGCCTGTCAACGTCTGGGATGCTTTGCAGCTCGATCCGACGCGCGCCGACGACCGCTGGTTAATTGATCGCACGAGCCGCGTGGCAAACACATCGAGTGACGAATTGCATCTCACCGCCAGCGAACGTTCGAGCGGGCGGACTCTTCCGGCGGGCGAGCGCGCGGCGGCGGCGACCGAATTCTGGCGCAAAATCTTGCGCGCGCGCGACGGGGCCGTCGCGACTGGGGCGCTGGACGCGATCCCATCTTATCGCGCGGGAAATCAGCAGATCGCAGCCCGGTCTGAATTCACCAGCCTGCTGCAAATGGCTCCGAGAATTACAGCCCATTTTGCCGGCCTGACGAAGCGCGCACCTTTCGTGGCTGGTCAACCAGTCGCGGACGAGATTGTGCCTTATTGGGAGGCAGAGCGCGTGCGCGGGCACACGAATCTGCACGCCGGATTGATCGCTGCGCAAAAAGGCGCCGAGTCGTGGCAATTGGCGGACTGCACGTATTACACGAGCGACACCTATTTTTTCTCCGTCACACTCTATGAATTAGTTCCGCAGGCGAATGGAACCCTGGTTTGGCAGATCGATTTCGCCTCCGCTCCTTTTCGCGCCTTCACCGGTGGCATCGACCGGCTCGTGGCCGGCAGTCTAATGATCAAGGCAACGGCCGAGACCGCGCGACTTTTCCGGAGGGATGTCGAAGGACGATAAGGTCCTGTCTAACTTCAACGGTGAGCTCTTATGCGTCGCGACGTTGGTAGAAGGAATCTCATAAATGCCTTTACTGTAGCGGCGGTCGGTGACCGTCGCTCGACCTACGACAGAAGGGCGACGCTCATAAAACGCCGCTACAAGTGGTCATGCATTTATGAGATGGCTTCTAGTAACCTTCCCGCTTTGCCGCGGTTGGGCTGTTCTCAGCCGAACCACACAGATTCCACTTTGAAACCCGTCCCGGCCTAACCCGACGTATGACAGCGGCGCGTGCTGGCTGGCCCGAGGCGATGCGGTGGGTCATCCCTCTTGCCACCTTTGCCATCGCTCTCCTGCTCTACACCAGTCGCAACCGCTTCCCATACTACTACCATGCCGACGAGCCGAGCAAGGTGCAGCAGATCCAGAGCGGCTCGCGCAATTTCAATCATCCGCTTCTGCTGCTCACCGCTACCGATCTCGCGGTAAAAGTGCTGCGGATCGACCCTGACAGTCAAAACGTTGTTATCGCCGGGCGCTGGTGCGCGGCAATTTTTGCAGCCATCGCGGTGGCCGGACTCTCAGCCATCGCCTTCTCTCATGCTGGCACCGCGGGCGCAGCCTGGACGGGTCTGCTCGTGCTCCTACACCACCGGCTCGCTGAACTCTCTCATTTTATGAAAGAAGACACCGGCCTGTTGATGGGAGCGGTGCTGACGTTGCTCGCCGCGCATCAGTTCTGGCGTTGCCCAAGTGTGTGGCGCGCGTCGTGGCTCGGGTGCGCCACGGCCATCGCTGCTTCGGGAAAGTATGTGGGAGTCGTCATGCTCGCGGCGGCGTTGCCGGTCCTGGTCTCTCGCCGGCCTTTCTCGTGGTCGATTGCACTGGCGTTCTCCGCGGCGTTCCTGGGAGCGCTCGTGCTGATCAATTGGGCCTTGGTCATCTCGCCTAACGAGTTCCCCAAGGCCCTCTCCGGTGAGGTGTCGATGCTCAATCGGCACGCTGGTGTGCAGTTATCCTTTTCCCATTTCGACTGGGTAAAAGGTCTGCTGCGCGAGACCGCGATCCCGCTCTGGATTTTCGTTGGATATCACCTGCGAACGGTTTGGCTGACCAGAGCGCACATCTCGATGCCGGAATGGATTCTCACCGCGTTTCCGTTCGCGTTTGGGTTGATGCTTTCAACAAGCAGCGCACAGAGCGGCCGCTACCTGTTGCCGGCGATGATTCCGATTTATCTGTTCGCTGCTTTGGGCATCGTCGAGGTGTGGCGCGACCGCAGCCGCGCAATCGGCAGCTGGTGGCGATTTGCGATCCTGGCTGCAGTCGTGCTGGGCGTTTCTGCCGCGGCATTTCGGACGGCCGGCGTGGAGCTGGCATTCCGGCGCGACTCCCGGGACGAGCTAGTCAAGTGGGTCGCGACGCATCTTCCCGAGAGCGCCGTTATCGTCGAGGACAACCGCGTTGGTCTGGGCTACCGAGCCCGAGCAGGTCTCGCCCACGACTCCCTGGCTTTGAAACAGAAGATCGTGAGTGCCCCTTTCGCAGCGGACGTTGGCACTCTCGCTGGCCTGCAAAAGCGTGGGGTCACTCACGTAGCGATTACCGATTCGGCTTACCAGCAGTTTATGAAGTCTCGCGCGACGAGTACTCCGGGTTTTGAGGATGTATTCTTGCGCCGCCAGGCGTTCTACAAAACGTTGCTGTCTGAGGGAAGAATTGTGTGGCAGCGAGACGCCGGGAAAGTCGGGGTCTTGAATCCGGAGCTGCGGCTGTGCGACATCACGAATCTGAAGCTGCCGCATCAACCATGAAGGTGATCCTCTTCTTTCACTCCCGCTTTCATGCGCTCTATGGGACACAAAACGGCTCATCCTCAAGCGCATCACGGTATGGGCGGCAGGACCCGGCTCGGTATTCTTCTTCTTGAGGTAACTAAAGCTCGATCCGTTTCAGAAGAAACGCGGCACCCGCGAAGGTAATGATCGCGCCGGCGAGGAGGACGAGCAGATCGAGCGCCAGATAGGACATGCCGGCGTGATATTGGTTCACCAGGCGAAAGGCGCGGCAGAAATGGGTGAGCGGGAAAATCTCCGCCACGTAGCGGATAAACTTCGGAAGTTGACCGAGCGGCGCGAACGCACCGGAAAGGACGAAGACGGGAAGGAGAAAGAAGACGGAGAATTGGATAGCCTGTGTCTGGGTGCGCGAGAACGCCGAAATGAGAAGTCCAAGGCCTAACGAGCAGAGCAGAAAGAGCAGCACGATCAACCCCAAGACCGCCGGCCGAAAATAACTGACATGAAAGTGCCACCCCGCGAGAGCGGTAATCATGAGCACCAGCACGATCGAGATCGCCAGATACGGCAGCATTTTCCCGATGACGATTTCACGCCTCCGGAGTGAGGTCACCAACAGTTGGTAAAGGGTTCTGGATTCGCGCTCGCGCGCAATCGTGCACGCCATCAGCGTGACGGTGATCAGCTGCAGAATCAGTCCAATCACGCCCGGTAGAACGTATTCGATGAAGCGAGATCCGGGGTTATAAAGAACTTTGCTTTCCACTGCCCACGGCTCCATCGCGGAAACGAACTGCTTCCGCACTTCGACGGGCAGTTTCTTGGCCAGATCGAAAACCTCCGGTGGAAGCGCATCGATCATTTCCTGCCGTTCACCCAGCTGAAAATCGGCCAGCGATTTTTGCAGGCTGCCTTCCAGCTGCTGCGCGGTATTTGAATCGGCGCCGTCGAGGTAAGCTCGGAGGGGCATGGGATTACCGTTGGCGAGGCTATCGCTCCATCCTTTCGGAATCACCACCGTCGCCTGCACCCTGTGACCGAGCAGATCGGTTTCGCTTTTTGTTTCGGGCGCGGCCTCGCGCCACGCGAAGGTTTGATTCTTCAGCGCGATGTCAACGAAACGCTGCGCGCGCGGCGTGCCGTCGGCATTCGCGAGCAAGGCCGGAATTTTCGTCGGGTCGCCAATTTCAAAGGCGTGACCGAAGACGAGCGTGAAAACAGGCGGCAGAATCAGCAGAAGGACGAGGACGCGTTTATCGCGATAGATGTGCAAAAACTCTTTATAAGCGACGCTCGCGACCGCGCCGAAAGAAGGCCATCTCATCGTTTTTTCAGCACCGCATCGTAACCCTGCGAGTAGGCGGTGAAGACATCTTCCATGTCCGCGTCGACCCAGCGCTCCCCCCGAAATTGCAGCTCTGGAAAGGGCCAGCGATCGCGCCAGCGCGTCATTAATTTGTTGGGATCGGCCGTATAGATGCGCAAGCTCCCGGTGCGCAAGGAAACGCCGAGGACCTCCGGTTCTTCCCTCAGCCGCACTAAGGCTGGCATCACCGGATCGACATCGATCTCGAGCAGTTTCGTGTTGAAACTCTCGATCAGTTCGCGCGGCGAAGCTTTCGCCAGCAGGCGCCCTCGTTCGATGAATCCAACCTGGGTGCAACGCTCCGCCTCATCCATGTAATGCGTGGTGACGAAAATCGTGATCCCATCGTTGCTCAGATCATAGAGAAGGTTCCACATCTGCTGGCGATGCACCGGATCGAGCCCGGAGGTGGGCTCATCGAGAAACAGGAGCGGCGGATTGTGGATGAGCGCGCAACCGAGCGCGAGCAGTTGACGCATTCCGCCAGAAAGGCTGCCCGCCGCCGTATGCCGTTGCGCGAGCAGATCAGTCAAACTCAGTAGCCGGTCGATTCGCGCCGGCAGTTGCGCATGCGGAACACGATAAGCGCCGCCGAAGAAGCGCATGTTTTCCTCCACCGTCAGGTCAGGATACAAACTGAAGCGTTGCGCGACGTAGCCGAACCTTGTTCGCACCGTGTTCCGCTGGCGCCAGACGTCGGCGCCCGAGATAGTCGCATGACCGCTGCTCGGCCGACTCAATCCGCAAAGCATCCGGATCGTAGTCGTCTTGCCAGCGCCGTTCGCGCCCAGAAATCCGAAAATCTCGCCGCGCTCAATCGTGAGCGACAAATCGGCGACGGCGCGCGTGCTGTCGTACGTTTTGCTCAGTTGATCGAGCACAATCACGGCGTCGCTCATGGCATCTGGTTATTGCGACGGCGGCGCAGCATTTGCAACCGGCAGAGCGCCGTCCTAGATATCTTTCCCAATCAACGGGAAGCGATGAACTATTTAATTCCGAAGTCCATGCGACGGGCCGCATCTCTGACCGGCATTTTGTTTCTCGCTTTCGCACCACCCACTTTGCTGATGGCCGACCCGACAGCGGACCTCGCTGCCTTTTCCGTCTTTGACAAAGTGGACCTCGCACAGCTTGGACGCGGCGAGGTAAAGACACTGCGAGGTCCGGCCATGAGCTCGCCTCGTTATTTGTCGGTGCAAAGCGTTTACGCCGTTCCCGGTTCACCGGCGAAGGCGCTGGAGGCTTTGCGCGGCTGGGATCCAACGCGGCATAGTGAGATACGCGTTTTTGTTCACTCAGATATCGCCGGCGTGCCGAGCGCCAACAGTTTCGCGAAGCTCCGCTTAGCTCCCGATAACGGACCGGTGCGTTCGCTCGTCGCAGCCACACAGAAGGCGGATCGCGATCTGCAGCTCGGACGCGACGATGCGGCCAAATTCAAAGCGAGCTCGGCCGGCGCAGCGGGCGGAGTGATGCCGGCGGCCGTGACTGGTTTCTGGACTGATCTACTCATCGCGCGCACCCAGACGTTCCTCTCGGGCGGCAGCGCAGCGCAGCCCGCGTATGCGCACAATGGAGAAAGCGTAAGACCCTCGGACGAATTAAGCGGTTTGCTCCGGCAGCAAGGCAAAATTCGCGCTCAGTTCTCTTCCTTTCTGGAGGGGACGGGCATTGGCCGTGGCGCCGGTTCGCTCAAACCGGAGATTTACTGGGAGCTGCTCGAAGCGGACGATCAGGGAGTTCTTACCCTCGGTGCGTTCTACAGTCGGCCGTCCGCGGCGGGTACGATGCAGGCGGCGGACGCGCTTTATTACGCGAGCGGCGGCTACTATGTCGCCTTAACGCTCTATCAAATGTGGGCGGTGGAGATAGAAGGCAAACCCTCCACCCTCGTGTGGCGCGGGGACATGATTTCCGCGCGTTCGCTGGCGGCGCTCCACGGGGTAGAGCGGATCGCATCCGAATCGTCCATGATTAAAGACATTTCCAAGGCCGTCACGCTCTTTCGTCGTGACACGGCAGGCACTCGTTAGTCAGATTCACGGCAGCTATGCGATTTCCTTCTAAATCCGTCGGCCGTTTGACCTTTCTTCTGATCTGGTCAATCGCGCTCTCCGTCCACGCAGGCAGTCACGACGAAGTCGCTGCCGCGACCGAAACGACCGCCCCGTCCGCTTTCCCTTTTTCCTACGAATTCGATGCTTCCGAAACCTATGTCGGAGATGGCGATGTCACGCGCGGCTCGCGGGACATTCGCGACTTCGATGAAAACGACGCGCTCGTCCGGCTGGTTCTCACGCCGCGCGTGCGCATTGGCATTCTGCGGCTGGGCGCGGCCTACGAACGTTATGATTTTGGAATGTCGGATTTCGCGCAACTGCCGGACACGTTGCAAAGCGCGAACCTGATTATCGGCCTCGATACCGAGTTCTCCGATGCGTTTCTCATCCGCATCGAGGCGCATCCGGGTTTTTACGGTGCGGGCGATCTCGAGAGCGGCGACTTTCACGTCCCGTTCATCGTCGGGGGCACTTATATTTACAGCCCGAGTCTCCAGTTTATTTTTGGCGTGGGTGTTGATTTCGAGAGCAAATATCCCGCGCTCCCAGGTGGCGGGATTCGTTGGAAAATCTCACCACAATGGACGCTCGACGCGGTTCTTCCGACTCCGCGGCTGGAATTTTCCGCCGCCCGAAATTGGACGATCTACGCCGGCGCGGAGATCAAATCGGGAACGTATCGCGTGGACGACAGCTTCGGTGATTTGCGGCGGCCGGTGCGATTAAATGGCGCTGTCCTCTCCTACAGTGAAATACGCACGGGCCTCGGGGTTGAGTTAAAAATCAGCGACGCCGTAAAGCTAAACGCGGAGGCAGGATATCAGCCTTATCGAAGCTTCGACTATTACCGCGCTGATATCCGTTACCGGGAAGACGGTGGCGCGCCTTACGGGACGGTGGCGTTCCACGCAGCCTTCTAGCACGCACGCGACTCCGGCCCCGCGCGTCTAGGCGAGACCTTTGTCGAGACGGCCGATCCGTCGCGTTCGTGGCCAGATCAGAGCCACGGCCGCGACCACGAGGATTGTTCCGAGCCCGCCACCGACCACGGACGCGACCGGACCGAAGGCAGCCGCAGTCAATCCGGATTCAAGCGCGCCAAATTCGTTCGAGGTGCCGATGAAGACGTTGTTAACCGCGGAGACGCGGCCGCGCATCGCGTCCGGGGTAAGCAGTTGCACGAGCGTGTGACGCACCACCATGCTGACGCTATCGAACGCTCCCGTCAGAAAGAGCATCGTGAGGGAAAACCAGAAGATCTTCGATAGGCCGAACCCGATCGTCGCCGCGCCGAAACCGGCCACGCACCACAGGAGCGTTTTGCCTGCCTGGCGCATCGGCGGCAGGTACGCGATCAGCACTGCCATGGCGAAGGCGCCAATTGCCGGCGCCGCGCGCAACCAACCGAGCCCGACAGGTCCGCAGTGCAGGATTTGATCTGCGAAAATCGGCAACAACGCAACCGCGCCGCCCAGCAAAACCGCGAATAAATCCAGCGTTAGGGTTGCGAGAATAATTTCCTTACCCATCACGAAGTGCAATCCGGCGACCAGGCTACGCCAGGGGTTGCCTTCCACTCTTCCGCCCTGGTCTCCGATCTTGATCGGCACAACGAGGAAGAGGAAGCAGCAGGCCGCGATCGCATCCATCACGTAAATGAAAGGGAAACCGGTCCGGACAATGAGGAGTCCGCCCAAGGCTGGCCCTACCACGCAGCTAATCTGGAAGATGCTGCTATTCCACGTGACGGCGTTCGAAAATTTTTCACGTGGCACCAGCTTGGGGAAAAATGCGGCCCGTGCCGCCCATCCGAAGGTACGTGCGCAAGCAGAGACGAAGAGCAACAGATACATCAGGGGCAGCGCCAGATCGTCGAAGTGGTAAGTGGAATGCCGTTCGAACACGTGAGCCGTCGCAGCCAGGGCACGATTCGTTCCGGTCAGGAGCGGCCACGTTGGGAGCGCGAGGTGTTTCCATGACACAAACGCGAGACCGACCGAGCAGATCGCACTCAACCCCTGTGTCAGCATGATGATGCGTTTGCGACTGAACCGATCCGCGAAGTCACCCGCTGGCAGCGAGAGCACGACGACCGGGACGGCGATGACGAGGCCAACCAGACCGAGGGCGGTAGCCGAATGAGTGCGCGCGTAAATTTCCCACTCAATCGCCACCGTCAGCATTTGACGTCCCGCGAT
>DASYVG010000404.1:0-1764 GCA_035937255.1 Chthoniobacterales bacterium
TGCACCGATTTCAACACCGCGGGCATCGATGCGGACATCGTGCATTGCCACACTTGGTACACCCACTTCGGCGGAATTCTCGCGAAGCTGAACTACGGCCGCCCGCTCGTCATCACAGTTCATTCGCTCGAGCCGTTGCGACCGTGGAAACGCGAGCAACTCGGCGGCGGATATGATTTCACCGTCTGGCTGGAGAAGACGGCGCTCGAAATGGCCGACGCGGTGATCGCGGTTTCTGCCGACACCAAGCGCGACCTCGAGCGGCTGTTCGGCGTGCGCGCGGAGCGGCTGCACGTTATCCACAATGGGATCGATCTGGCGGAGTATCGGAAAGTAGAATCCACTTCGGCACTCACCCGTTTCCGGGTCGATCCGGCGAAGCCATACGTCTTGTTCGTCGGCCGAATCACGCGTCAGAAAGGCATCGTGCATCTCGTTCGCGCGATCGAGTTCATGGATCCCGGTTTCCAAATCGTGCTCTGCGCGGGCGCTCCTGACACGCCCGCGATCGCGGAAGAAATGAAGAAGGCAGTGGCGGCGGCGAAAGCGAAACGGGACGGAATTATCTGGATCGACGATATGGTCCAAAAACAGGCCGCTGTTGAGCTCTATTCTCACGCGAGCGTTTTTTGCTGTCCGTCGATTTATGAGCCGTTCGGAATCATAAACCTCGAGGCGATGGCGTGCGAAACTGCGGTCGTGGCGACCGCCGTTGGCGGCATCAAGGAAGTGGTGGCAAATGGCGAAACGGGATTTCTCGTGCCGATCGACCAGATGGATGAAAGCCCGTTTGAACCAACGAACCCCGATCAGTTCGCGCGCGATCTAGCCTCCTGCATCAACAAGTTAATGGCTGATTCGAAACTGCGGGAAAAATTCGGACGCACCGGTCGCAAACGCGCGGAAGAAAAATTCAGCTGGTCCGCGATCGCGCAGGAGACAATCGCCCTCTACGAATCGCTCTTGCGAAAGTAACTGCCGTGAAGTTTCGGAAAACTCCGACGTACGAAATTCCGGAGCATAAAAACCGCCGCTTACGGGAGTGACCGCGGCGCGCGAGTACATCGGTTTGCTCGCCGATCCGATCGGACGAATGCGCGATCTCTATCAACGTCACGGGTCGCTCGTTGGTTTGGGACCAATTGCTTTCGGCGAGCCCACCAAACTTCATGTCATGGCGATCGGGCCGGAATGGAATCGGTTGGTCTTTAGCGATCCGGCCACGTTTCGGCCGACGGGTCTGCTCCTGCGCGGGCCGAAGAATTCCGCGCAACGCCGGATTCGCCACGGTCTCACGCGCATGACCGACACGGAACATAGACAACAGCGGCAGCTGGTGGCCCCGCCTTTTTCTTGCGCGGCGGTGCAGGGTTATCACGCCATTATGGTGGATGTCGTGCAATAAAGCCTGAAGGCCCTGCGGCCCGGCGAGCAGCAAGACATTTACGAGGAGATGCGCAAGCTCACGCTCCGCCTCGCGAGATCGATTCTTTTCAGCCACGATCCCGCCGATGCGCTGCCGATTGGCCGGCGCCTCGAGGACTGGATGACGCAAAGTTTTTCTCCCGCCGTCTGAAGTCTTCCCTTGAATCTTCCGGGCACCGCTTACAACGGAATGCTGCGGAATACGGCGCAGATTGAGAGCATGATTTTGGCGATGATCGCGAAGCGGCGGTCGCAACCGGGCGCACACAGCGACGTCCTCTCGCTCTTGATGAAAGCGCGCGATGGGGAAGGGCGAGCCATGACGGACGCAGAGCTGGT
>DASYVG010000405.1:0-2038 GCA_035937255.1 Chthoniobacterales bacterium
CGCGGAGCAATGGTGCAGGCGGCCGCGCGGGAGCAGGTGGATGAGCAGACACTGATTGCCGGCCGCGAGTTGCTCCTGCGCCGGTGCACGGAATGCCATTCGCTTCCAGTGGTATCCGAGCATCCGCGCGCGGAATGGCCCGTTATCCTCCAGCGCATGTCCGGCCGCGCGAACCTGACACCCGCTCAGCATGCCGCGGTTCTCGCGTATATCCTCGCAGCGCACGGCTGAGCTGGTCTCGGCTGCATATTTCAAAAGTCATTTGATCTGCCGCGGGAAAGTTCTCCCGTTCACCTGGAATTAATCGTGTCAGCCCGGCACTCGGCCGACCGGCGGATGCAGCCGGACTGGCGTCAGCCGCGACCTGCGACATTTATGTTGAGCGCCCGTGCGGATTCTCGCACGTTGAGGAATGATCGTTTCTCGCCTCCGCTTTTCCTATCTTACGACCTTCTTGTTGTTAACCGTTGCGCTCGTCGCCGCCTCGCCTGCGGCGGAGCCGAAGTCCGCCGCGTCCATCGATGAGAAACTTTTCAAGGGCATGCAGTGGCGCCAGGTCGGGCCGTTTCGTGGTGGACGCGCGATCTCGATCGAAGGCGTTCCCGGAGAACCGGACACCTACTACTTCGGCGCGGTGGCGGGCGGAGTCTGGAAGACGACGGATGGCGGGGCAAATTGGGCGCCGCTCTTCGATAAGGAAGCGATCTCCTCCGTCGGCGCGCTGGCCGTCGCACCTTCCGATCACAACATCGTTTACGTCGGCACCGGTGAAGGAGCGCCGCGCGGAAACATTTCCTACGGAACCGGCGTCTACAAATCAGTCGATGCCGGCAAGACGTGGAGAAATATCGGACTGAAAGATTCGCGGCACATCGGTGCTTTGATCGTCGATCCGAAAAATCCGGACATCGTCCTGGTGGCGGCGCTCGGTCACATGTTTGGACCCAACCAGGAGCGCGGCATTTTCCGCACGACCGATGGTGGGAAGACGTGGACGAAGGTGCTGGCGAAAGATGAGAACACCGGCGGCGTCGAGGTGGTTTTCGATCCACATAACTCGAACATCGTCTTCGCCGCGCTCTGGCAAACGCGGCGCCAGCCATGGTTCTTTTCCAGCGGCGGCGCTGGGAGCGGCTTGTTCCGTTCCGAGGACGGGGGCGTGACCTGGAAACAACTCCAGGGCAACGGCCTGCCGGACGGCATTCTCGGCCGCATCGGCGTGGCGGTTTCCGGCGCAGACGCGAATCGGATCTACGCGATTATCGAAGCGAAGGAGGGCGGCATTTATAAATCGGAAGACGCGGGCGAACATTGGGTGCGCGTGAACGACGACGGCCGCTTCCGCCAGCGCGCGTGGTATTTCAGCAAGGTCTACGCCGATCCGAAATCTCCCGATACGCTCTATGTCTTGAACACAGGATTGTTCCGTTCGGTCGACGGCGGAAAGACGTTCAACCTCTTGCCGGCGCGACACGGCGATCATCACGGGCTCTGGATTGACCCGCAAAATCCGAATCGTGTCGCGAACGCGAATGACGGCGGCGCCAGCGTTTCAACCGATGGCGGCAAAACCTGGACGACGCAACAAAACCAGCCCACGGCACAGTTCTACCACGTCGCAGTGGACAACGCATTTCCGTATCACATCTACGGCGCGCAGCAGGACAATTCGAACGTCTGCATCACGAGCCGCTCGGAAGAAGGGATAATCGGGCCGCACGACTGGTTCATCGCGGGCGGTGGCGAATGCGGGTTCGTTATCCCGACGCCGCGTGACTGGCGCATCATCTACTCGAATAACGAAGGTTTCCTCACGCGCTACGATAAATCAAAAGAGCAAGCGCAGGATGCGAGTGTCGTGCCGCTGGACTGGTCCGGCCATGGAGCGAATGATGTGCCGCATCGCTTCCAGTGGGTCACGCCGCTGCTTGTTTCCGTGCACGACAAGCAGTCGACCACGCTCTACACCGCGGCCGAAGCGGTTTTTAAATCAACCGACGAAGGCCGTTCGTGGAATCAGATCAGCGGCGACCTGACG
>DASYVG010000406.1:0-1837 GCA_035937255.1 Chthoniobacterales bacterium
GAACCAACCGCGACGCCGGAAGCAACCGCCACGCCGACACCGACCCCTTAGTCAATCTGAAGCGGGCGGCGACAGGCGTTCTGTCGCCGCCTTCTCCATCGCAAGGCGCTCTTCTAGCGTCCGCGCAGGCTCGCAACCCAAAGGGCGAGTGAAGAGATAGCGATCCACTGCGACGGCACGGTAGGTACTTTCCGTCGTGCCTTTTCGCGGTTAGGCTGCCCGTCTTCGACTGCAATTTTACTCGTCTCCCCCGATAGTGGGCGCCCACGAACGCTGGCAGGCCTGCGGCCGTAGACTAAGGTGGGCCGTATGGCTACTTCTTCAGCCCCTTGTTCGCTCTTTGTTCCTGTCATTCTCGGTACCCCACGTCAGGGCAGGAAAAGCGAACACGCCGCACTTTTCGTTTTCGAGCAGGTAAAGAAGCGCGCCGGAGTTGAGTCAGAATGGATTGATGTACGCGAGCTTCCGCTGCGCTTTGACGATGCGGGGGAACAAATTAAGGACGCGAAATTCTCGGAGACGATGAAACGCGCCGACGCGCTGATTCTGGTGGTGCCAGAATACAATCACGGTTACCCCGGTTTGTTAAAGCACGCGCTCGATTCAAATCTCGAAGAGTACATTCACAAAGCAGTTGGCATTTGCGGCGTCTCGGCCGGGCCTTTCGGGGGCGCGCGCGTTATCGAAAACCTCCTGCCAGTCATGCGGGAACTCGGCTTGGTCGTCACTTCCACGGATGTTAACTTCGGCAGCGTCGCAAAAATCTTCGACGAAACGGGCAAACTAAAAGACGAGCATTTCGTCCGTCGCGTGACAAGCTTCCTGGACGAGTTGATCTGGATGGCACGCGTTCTACGTCATGGCCGCGAAAATATCACTCCGGCTTGAGCGATCCCGAGCGATACGACATCTGAGTTCGTGACCGCATGAGATCACCTGTCCTGCGTGAAACGGATTTGAAGGAGACGTTCGCCCGTGCGGGCGGGCCGGGAGGCCAGAACGTGAACAAGGTTTCCACCGCTGTCACTCTCGTCCATCTGCCAACCGGTGTGTCGGTCACGGTGCAGGATTCACGGTCGCAGGCCCAGAATCGAAAGTTGGCGAGAGAACGGCTCGCCCAGGCGCTTGCGCGCAGGCGCCTGGCAGTGAAAGCCAGGGAGACCGCGCAGCGGGAGAAAGCGCGTCGCCGCAATTCGCCGCGGCCGCTCAGATTAAAAAAACGCATTCTCGAAGCGAAGCGTCAGCGCTCAACTCTCAAGAAACTTCGCGCCAGCGTTCCAGATTGAAGATGAACGCCGCCGAGATGAAGGTGCTTCGTAAGGAGGCGGCACGGAGCGGCTCGTCTATTTTTTGGACGACAATTCCGTTGCACGCGCGGGACGCGGCGAACCAAAGAGGGCATCGCCAACGGAAGTCTGGGAAAAATCTATCACGCGAAAGCCAGCTGGTTCGCTCCCGCGGTATTCCGAATGGGATCGGAGGATGGTTTACAGAAAGGAAAAGAAAGGCGGCGGCGCTCTCTGCCATTCGCGGAGAAGCTTCCGCGATTAACGACGCTGATCAGGCGGTCGCGTTGATGGAGATGCTCGACGCAATCTATGCTTCCCGCGCGCTCGGACGTGAGGCCGGGATCGGGTGACGGGAAAGTTGGGCTTTAATACATCTGCGGAAGGGACTTGCGCCGAATCGTCCTAGGAAACAATCCACCAACTATGAAAAAACTTATCCTTCTCACGCCGGTCCTTCCGGCTATCGCAATGCTGTTCAGCTCGTGCACGACGGTCGTTAAAGAGCCGGCGGCCACGACTTCGACCACCACGCACGAGGAATCGGTGCG
>DASYVG010000407.1:0-5493 GCA_035937255.1 Chthoniobacterales bacterium
GAGCGCTGCATCGCCCGACGAGTGCTGCAGAAAGCAGAAACGAATAACCCCTTCCCCGGAAACCGCGACGCGAAATTCAGCCGTTTCGGCTGCCTCGTTGGTCGCAGCAGTAAATCTTACGGTGGGCCATTGCGGTTGGCCAAAACCGGCGAGTTCAGGCGAGAAATTGACCACCGTGGGCGATTTGAGCGGGACGGGCGGTGGCGGGGGGCGCAGCCGTTGCACAGGCCGTGGCGGATCGGAAGTCGGAAGAGCCTGCTTGGTTTCGGTGCGCGGTAAATCGCGCAGCACAGGCTTCGTGGCGAGGTAGGAAGGGATGTGCGCGACTTTCGGAAGCGCGAACGATTTTGCATCCGGCGCGCGTTGCGTGGTAGAAGCGAGCGCCGGATCTTCTGCTTCGACCCAGCGCAAGAGGACGCGGCCTTCTTCGGTGGCGGGCGTGATCAGGTTAACGCGCGCGGGCGGCGGCAGGAGCGCCACGGTGGGCGGATATGTGATTTGGAAGAGATAAAAACAAATCGCATGGAGCGCGACGGAGGCGGCGATGAAAATCGCGAGCCCCCACCGCCTCCGGTGGGGCGAGTCCCAGCGGAACACGGTGGTCGCGACACCGGGGTGGCGGCCGGACGACAGCGCGGTCGCCATCATTTCGGCAGGGCCGTGGCCAGGGAAACAGCGGTAATCCCTTTCTCCAGGGCAGCGTTGGTGACCGCCACGACGGTTTCGTATGGGGTGGATCGATCCGCGCGAATGATGATCGGCCGGCCATCGCGTTTCGCGGTATCGAGAAGCGGACCGAGCTGATCGAGTCCCACCTTTTGATCCCGGAAATAAATCGCCGGCACGACTCCACCGGTGATGCTGACGATCTGCGGATTCAGCTGAGGACCGAGCGTGAAGTGTGAAAATGGAACGGAGACCGCGATCCCGGGTTGCAGCACGAAATTTGAACTGAGAAGCAGAAAGAACAGCAGAAGGAAAACGACGTCCAGCAGTGGCACGACGAAGCACCATCCGAAGCTGTAATCTTTCGTGCGGGAAAGCTTCATCCGAAACCGCGTCGCTCCGTTCCGCCCAGCTAGCGCTCGAGGCGTTCGCCCTGTTGCGGAGCACCGGCCTCACCGGGCTTGAAAGCAATGATGCCACTCATCGCTACCGTTTCGGTCAGCATATGGACGACCTCGATTCCGGCCCGCTCCATCTCGTGCAGCAGCGTGTTGACGCGCGACGAAAGATAGCTGTAGGCGACAAAGGTGGGCGCGGCGACGACCAAGCCCGCCGCGGTCGCGAGAAGACTTTTGTAAACGCCGCTCGAAAGTTCGGTGACAGTGGCATACCCGCCCTTCGAAGCGATCATGCCGAAAGCGTCCATCATGCCCGCGACGGTGCCGAGCAAACCAAGGAGCGGCGTGAGATACGCGATCGTAGCGAGCACGCCGAGAAAGCGTTCCAGCTTCGGAACCTCCAACTGGCCGGCTTCCTGCACAATCTCGCGCAATTCCGAGCGCGGCAATTCGTGCCGGATGATGGCCGCATGTATGACGCGCGCGACGGGACCCGGCGTGCCGGCGGATTCGTGCAGCGCTTCGGCGTAATTCTTCCGCTGAATTAAATTCGAGAGCCCCTGCAGAAATTCGCCCACGTGGATGGTCGCGCGATGCAGATAAAAAAGCCGCTCCGCAAAGACGGCGAGCGAGAGGACGCTGCAAACCAGAATCGGCCACATGAGCAGCCCGCCCTTCTGGAGGTAATCGATCACGTTCTCTGGTCTTAGACCCTCAGGCCGCTGCTGGCAAGAAGAGGAAGAACTGTGCTGTGTGCTACTGCGACGGACTGCCCGGTGGACGCGATTTCTGGCTCGGTTTAGTCGTCGTGGCCGGTCCGCCCGTTCTGGAAATCAAACGTCCGTCGGCATCCAGAACGGAATAGCCGGTTTGTTTGCCGCGTTCATCGTATGCATAGACGATTCTGTGCTGCAGAGCATCGTCTTTCGTGAGTTGCGTCTCCTCGGTCAGTCGCCCGCTGGAGTCGTACTTATAGAGAGTCTTAAACTGGAAATCGCTTTTCGCGCCGTAAACTTTGCCGGTAGCGAACCGATCGGAAGAGTCGAGCATATAAAGGATCTTGCCGCGGGCTTTGCCGTCGGAGCTCGTGGTGGTGGCGACCGCTTTGTGGTTAGCTGAGTCAAATTGATAAACAGTGCGGGAACCGTCCGCGTTCATGGAAACGGTCACGCGCACCGAATCGCCTGGCGCAGGGTCGGTTTGCGCGGGAAGCGGCGCGATGGAGGTCGCCAAAAAGAAAAAGGCGAGAGCGCGGGGAAGCGGGAACACGCGGGGAGTGTATCGGCGGTGAAAATCACCGCAAACATCCATTTATTTTATTGACCACAATAGGTTGGGGTGGTTACAAGTGGGGGGAAGTGGATTGAAATGGTCGAAATCTCCACGGCTCTATGGAAAGCGTGTCTCAGTCTCAAAATTTCTACGCGGGAGAATTCCGTCATTCCATCGACGACAAAAACCGCATCACGGTGCCGTCCCGCTGGCGGCGCAACGAGGGCGAGGAGTTCATCCTCCTGCCTGAAGCGCAGCACCAGTTTCTTCTCGTCATGTCGCCGGAAGAATTTGCCCGCATGACGGCGCACGCCGAGCAGACCGCTGCGATTTCGGCGCGAGATCGCAGGATTTTCCTGCGTCAGCTCCACGCGCGCGCGCAGCACGGCTCGTCCGACAAACAAGGCCGCCTTGTGTTGCCGGAGGATCTCTGCCGTGAGCTCGGCTTGAAGGGAGAAGTCGCGCTCGTTGGTGGACGCGGACGCTTCGAAGTTTGGAATCTGCAGAAATGGAAACGGGCCCACGAAGATGAAACGCCCACCTACCAGCACGTGGCGAACGTCATCGGCCTTTAGAATCGCGGACGAACGATATGAATGCGTTGTTGTTTGAGCGGCCGGTTTGGTTCGCCACAGGACCGCTCGTTATCGAAGAGGAGGCGCCCGAAATGGAAGACTTCATCTATCACCGGCCCGTGCTGGTTTCGGAAGTGGTCGAATTGCTCGAGCCGCGGCCGGGCACGATCGTGGTGGATGGGACGTGCGGTGGCGGCGGGCATAGCGCGGCGATTTTGCGCACCGGCGCGGATGTGGTCGCGTTCGACCAGGATCCGGATGCGATCGAACAGGCGGCCGAGCAGCTTTCCGAGTTTGGCAATCGTGTCACGTTGCGCCAGGTAAATTTTCGCGATGCGGGCGAGGCGTTAGACGAACTTGGTGTCGCAGTTATCGGCGGAGCGCTGCTCGATCTCGGGGTCTCGTCGCGACAACTGGAGAATGGCGCCCGCGGTTTCAGCGTCATGCGCAATGGCCCGCTTGATATGCGGATGGATCCCCGGCGCGAATTGACCGCGGCGGATGTGGTCAATAACTATAGTGAGGAAGAGCTCACCCATTTGTTCCGTGATCTGGGTGAGGAACCGGCGGCGCGCCGGATCGCAAGTCAGCTCGTAAAACAGCGCAAGAGCACACCGTTCCGCGAAACGATGCAGCTGGCGAAGGCGATCGAGAAGATCGTCTGGCGCCATGGCCGTCGCCATCCCGCGACACAGGTTTTCCAGGCGTTGCGGATGGAAGTGAATGATGAGCTCGGCGCACTCGGAGAAGGGCTGCTGGAATTGACCGCGCGCCTCGAAACCGGCGCGCGGATCGCCGTCATCACGTTTCACTCTCTGGAAGATCGGATCGTCAAAAATTTCTTTCGCGATCGCAGCCGTGAATGGCTCGACCGGCCCGAATGGCCGGCGCCGCAGCGCAATCCGGATTGCATTCTCACCCTGATCACGCCGAAACCGATGGAGCCGGGTGAGATCGAACAGCGCAATAATCCGCGCTCGCGCAGCGCGAAACTTCGAGTGGCGAAGAAACGGTAATGCCAAGTCCGCGTCGCAAACAGTTCAACTCAATCAATGCGGCGTCACTGGCGCGCTGGCTGGTGCTGACCGGCTTCGTGGCTGTGACCGGGTTGATCTACGTCTACCTGACTGTGCAACTCTATCATCTGGGCGATCGGAAAAAGGCGCTGGAGAACGAGCTCGCCAGCCTGCGCACGCAAAACGAAGTCGTGAACGTGCAGATCGCGGCGTTGACCTCTCGCTCCGCGCTGCAGCGGCGGCTGAAGGAAGGTTATCTTAAAATGGTTCCGATCGCGGAACATAGCATCGTGCGACTGACGGTGCCGCCGCGCCTGACGGAAGATGCGATCCAGCCCGTCTCCAACCCGCGCCCGAGCAGATGAGATGGAGTTGCCGAAACCGATGCGCGCTCGTCTGCCTGGCGTTCATCGCACTCTTCAGCGTGTTCTCGTTCCGGCTCGTTTATCTGCAGATGGTGAAGCACGACGAGTATTCCGGACTCGCCGCTGAGAAGCACGTTTACAAACAGCCCATCTACGCCGAGCGCGGGCCGATCTTCGACGCGAACAACGAAGTGCTCGCGCACAACGTGCCGGTCGAAACGGTCGTGGCCGATTCCACCCACGTAACCAAGGAACGAGTCGATCAGCTCGTCGCGCTGCTCGCGACTGAATTAAAACTGCCGGGCGCGGAGCTCGATGAAAAGCTGCGCGGCGACCGGCGCTACCTGGTACTGAAGCGCGAAGTGCCGGCCGCGGCAGCGGCGGCGCTGCGGCAAAAGTTACAGGCGCAGAATTTGCGCGGAATTTATTTCGAGCGCGATTCGACGCGCGTTTACCCGAACGCGTCGATGCTATGTCACGTGATCGGGTTCACGGACTTCGATCACAAAGGAATCCAAGGGATCGAGGCCTCGATGGATGAATATCTGCGCGGGCAGGACGGTTACCGTTACATCGAGCACAACCGCGCCGGGCAGGAAATGGTTTTGTATCGCGGCCAGGAGCGCGTGCCGCGCAACGGCTATCAGGTGCACCTCACGATCGACCTGAATCTGCAAAATATTGTCGAGAACGAGATCGACGCCGCCATGCGCGAGTACACGCCGCAAAAGGCGACGATCATTCTGATGCGACCGCAGACGGGCGAGATTCTGGCGATGGCGAATCGTCCGAATTTCGACTTGAACAAGCGCGCCGAAGCGAAGCCGGAAGAGATGAAAAATCGCGCCATCATCGACATGATGGAGCCGGGCTCGACTTTTAAGATCGTGACCGCTGCGGCGGCTCTGAACGAACACAAGGTGCGTCCCGATACCACTATCTTTTGCGAGAACGGCCTCTGGAAATTTGGCGGCCGCCCGCTCCACGATCACAAGCCCTACGCTGATCTGAGCGTGCGGGATATTCTGGTCAAATCGAGCAACATCGGGGCGGCCAAGCTCGCCTTGAGTGTGGGCGAACAAAAGTTCTACGAATACATCCGGAGTTTCGGCTTCGGCGAAAGAACCGGCATCGAGCTCCCGGGCGAGATCAGCGGGATCATTCGCCCACCGCAATCGTGGAGCAAGATTTCGATCACGCG
>DASYVG010000408.1:0-4128 GCA_035937255.1 Chthoniobacterales bacterium
GTGCTTCGTTCTTACGCTGATCGTGATGGCAATTTTCAACTGGCGTTACGTTCTCTTTTTCGTGCTGCCGTTCTTCTACCTCGGCCATTGCTTCAGTTACCTGAATGGTTACTTCCGGCATTACGGCGGCAATCCCGACAAACCAATTGCCTGGGGAGTGAGCAGCTACGGAAAAATCTATAACTGGCTGTTTTTCTACAACGGCTACCACGCTGAGCATCATTTCCGGCCCAAGGTGCATTGGACAAAGATGGAATCGTTTCACCAGCAGATCGCGGAAATGCAGAAGGCGGAGGGCGTGCGCGTTATCAATCATGCGCACATGCTCGGTTTCCTCGATCCGAATCTACCGCCGCGCGGGCCGGTTCCACAGGGAGCCCAGGCGCTCTCTTAGTCGCGCCACCCCGCCTTGGCGCTGGCGGAGAACGCGGGTTTGAATCTTGTCACTGCCTGCACAAACAAGTAGGCCCTTTGTGTGGCATCTCGTCTCCGAACAGGTCGCGCGGGGAACGGACGCGGCCGTCAAACGCTACATCGGTTTAGTTCTGCGTTTGCCACGACGGTGGTTCTCGTTTTCGCCCTCCCGGCGGCCGGCTGCCGGCGACGCGTCGCGCCCGATCGGGCGCCAACCGATCTCATGCCTTCCGCGGCGCCCGTCACCCCTCCGGAGCCCACGCGATCCCCGGAACCCGGTTCTCCTGCACCTTCCGCCCCGCCTCTCGCACCGGATGAAAGTTACAACAAGATCTACTCCGACCTCGCAGATCAACTCGGCGTCGATACGAATCTCGTTCGCGTCCGCTTTGCCCGGACTGCGCGTGATCTGAAGCGAGCCACCGGAGCGACGGCCTATGAACAGGCGATCCGCGCCTACATCAGCGGAAATTTTGGCGACGCCGAGGTTCTGGCACGGAGGGCTGCGGACGAGGCCGGTAAGTCGGACCGGTCGACGCCGAAGAACATTGTGCAGGCTCTCGAGTTCGCCGGGCTCGCTGCGCACCAGCAATCGCAGCTCAGCCGCGCCCTGAAATCTCTGCGCGCGGCGGAGAAGTTGCTCGACGCCACTCACGATCCCGAAGACGGCGCCGAGGTTCGGTTTGCCATCGGTAATTTCCTTCTTCAAAAGGGCGAGATTGCCAACGCGGAGGCGGTGCTCCGTCGCGCGGCCGAAGTGCGCGCGCACGAATTCGGCGCCGAGCATCCGTATACATTGCGCGCGCGTGGTGCCCTCGCGTCGGCGCTCCTGAAGCAAAAGAAGTTTAGCGAGACGCGAAACATCATCAGCCCTCTCCTGCCAGCTTCCGAAGCGGCCTTCGGAAAGGAGGCGCCGGAGACCCTAAAAATGCGGGCCAATCTGGCGGCCGCTCTGCGCAGCGAAGGCAGCTATCCCGACGCCGAAGCGCAATATCGTGCGCTGCTTCCGTTGCAGGAAAAGGTATTGGGTCCAGCGAGTCCTGACACCCTGGCAACTTGCGTGGACTTCGCGCTCGTTCTGGCGCGACGTGGCAAAGCGGACGAAGCGAGGCAGATCGCTACGCGCGTTGCGGAGACGGCCAACAGCGCGTTCGGCCCCGCTAATCCAACTGCCCAGAAATACATCCGCATGCTCCAGGAAATGGAGGCGAAGCCAACGCCGAGCCCGAGCGTTTCAGCGAAAGCGATCGCGCTGGCGCCTATCGGACCGAGCGGTGCAATTTACGCCCCGATGCCCGAATATCCCGCCATGGCGCGACATGTCCATTCACATGGGAGCGGCTATTACGAACTGCGTGTGCGGCCGGATGGCCGTGTCGATGACGCGCGAATCCTGCAGAGTGCGCGTGATGGTGCTCTTGACAGCGCTGCCTTGAGCGCACTGCGTGCGTGGCGTTTTCGGCCGGGCTCAGCCGGCATGGTTCGCGTGCCGGTGACCTTTAGCGTTTCTCCGACGGCGTCGGTTCAGATTCGCTGAACCAACTGCGACTAGGCCGCAAACGAAGCGCGCAGTTTCGTCTTTTTCGTTTCACAATCCTCCTGCAAACGGCGGATTTCGGCCGCGAGCTGGCGTTGCAGCGACTCTATTTCCTCAAAAGCGCCGCTGCTTTGCGCCCGTGCGATTTCACCCTGCAGGAAAAGCTCCTTCTCCGCGATGCGCGCCTTGTAGGTTGATTCGATTTCCGCGATCTGGCCTTTTTGGTCGTCGCTTAGGGCAATCGTTGGCGCCTTCTTCTCCAGTCGTTCCATCGCTAGCTCGTAGGCAGATTTCATTTCTTTTCCTCGGTAAAAGTGGTCCGGCATTGCGGTGCTGCAATCAATTTCTAAGTTAATCGTGCGTATGCATGAAAAGATTCGACTGATCAGCACGGATTTTGACGGCACACTCGTCGCTCACGACAGCGACCCTGTGCTCGATCCCGATTGCATGCGGCTGATCGGCGATCTACAGAAACGCGGAGCAAGGTGGGCCATCAACACCGGTCGTTCCGTTGAGTTGCTCGAATCCGGCTTGCTCGATTTCGACTTCCCAGTGCACCCAGATTTTATCCTCACGAGCGAGCGCGACGTCTTTCAGCGCGCCCGTAACGGCCGCCGATGGGAACCGTTTGGTGATTGGAACGATCGCTGCGCTCGCGCGCACGCGGACTTGTTCAGCTCCTCGAAATCAGTTGTGGCCGAGGTCGTGGACTTCGTGACGCAGAAAACGAAAGCCCGACTGATCTACGACGCGCAAGGCTTGGAGGGGCTCATCGCAGCGGACGAACGCGAGATGGAAACGATCACAGAGTTTATCGATCGCGCTCGCACTCGGCAGCCCAAGTTCCACTACCAGCGAAACACCGTGTATCTGCGATTTTGCCACGCCGATTATCACAAAGGCGCCGCCCTGGCCGAGCTTTCGCGCTTGCTCGGCGTCCCGCCAGCGGAGACTTTTGCCGCCGGGGATCATCACAATGACGTTTCGATGCTCGATGGACGTTATGCGCATTATCCCTCTTGTCCCTCGAATGCCATCCCGGAAGTGAAAGAAACGGTCCGCGGCGCGGGCGGCTACGTTGCCCGGAGTGCGGGCGGCGCCGGAGTGTACGAGGCGCTGGCCTACTTCACGAAGCAGGAGGGCTGACGGCCGAAGTGGCAAACTGCAGCTGCGGATTTTCTGATAGGACTTCGTCGAGCGGCTGCCAATTCACCTCACGGTCCATTTGCTGAAAAGCATGAAGATAGATCGCGACCGCTTCTGCCGGATACTTCCCCAGTAACTGGGAAACCGCGGCTGCGATCTTTTCTTTCGCCGGCGCGGGCGGGATTACCTCCACCGTGCCATCTTCGTCATGCGCAATCCCTAACGAGTCCAGAAAGTCGCACAACATTGGTTTATGGGCGGCCAGGAGCCAGGCCTGCACGAGATGGGTCGCCAACGCGTCGCTGAGAGTGCGACTGAGCGCCGCTTTCATCCAGGCGTGACGCTCGTTAGGCAGTTTTCGTTCCACGAACACGGGCCGCAGGTTCCGCTGATTCGCGAGACCCTGAATGGCCGCTTTGTAAACCGGTTTCTGCTCACGCTGCAGATAGGTCAAAATTTCGGTCGCTGTTTCCGGCGACATCCGTTGAAACAGTTCGTATGATTTCATTGGGCTGAAGAAGTGATGGCCGGAGCCGTCCCGGCCGCCACGGAAGGGCGCCCGTCAATTTTTCCTGAGAATCGGTTGGTCATATAAGTCAGCAGCAGAACCCAAAAAGTAAGCGCCAGGCTGAAGAGCGGAAATTGGAGGGGGAGCGGCAGCGAGTAAATGATCGCCACCAACGGAATCCAAACCACCCAGGTCGCCAGAAGCGTCGGCACGATTTTATCGAGGTAGTGGCTCCGCGTGAGAGAGCGCCTGAAGGACGCCCACGAGACACCTTCGTTCTTCCATTCGTAGACCAGGACCTCGGAGGGAGCGGCGATGATTGGATTATACCCAAACTGATCCACGCAAATCTTCGCCGCCACGACCGGAAAGGTGACAGCGTGGCCAAACCACCAGGCATTCGCGCGATAAAGCAGGTCGACGAGAATTCCATCGATCGCCCACATCGGGATCGTAAAGGCGAGACTGCGGAGATTCGCCCGGCGCGGCCTGCCGTGTTGGAAAAAGAAAATCAGAAACA
>DASYVG010000409.1:0-6382 GCA_035937255.1 Chthoniobacterales bacterium
CGGACATCGACGATCAGCGCCTTCTTGCGGATCTGCGGGAAGTAGAGCTTGGTGAATTCGTTCAAGCCTGGTTGTCCCATGTCCGGGATGTGGATGTAACCGACCTCGCCGCCAGTTTTTTTGCTGACTTCGTCGATGTTCTTCTGCACCCAGGCGAGATAGTAGAGCGGAGCTTCGTCGGCCGTGGGCACGACGGTGATGTCACGCGCACCATCATCCGAGGGCTTCGAGTTGACTCGCAGGATGACTTGTTTGTCCGCCGTGCCGATAAGCGCGTCGTAGAGGTTGGCCAAGGTGGAAACGGGCGTGCCGTTAATGGCGAGAATATAATCGCCCGGCCGAACATTCAGCCCGATGGCGGTGAGCGGCGACCTCGTATGCTTGTCCCAGTTTTCGCCTGGTAGAATCCGGTCGATGCGGTAAGCGCGCGTAGCCGGATCTCGAGAGAACTCGGCGCCGAGTAGCCCGAGCTTGATTCGAGGGGTCTCCGGTCGTTCGCCCCCGCCGACATAAGCGTGGCCATTGTTCAACTCCGCAATCAGCTCACCCATAAGATAAGTGAGATCGTTGCGATGATTCACAAAAGGGAGGAGCGCGGCGTACTTATCGCGCATCGCCTTCCAATCGAAGCCGTTCATGGTGGGTGAAAAGAAGAAGTCGCGCATCTGCCGCCAGGACTCGAAATACATCTGGTTCCACTCGGCGTGGCGATCGAGCTGCATGTCGAGCGCAGCCAGCTTAAATTCGTGGTCCTTGGTCTCGAGCTTGTCCTTCGGCAGATCAACAATCGCGTAATCCTTTTTGATTCTGACCAGCATCTTCTTGCCGTCGGCGGTGATCTGGTAGGCGTTCACGTCGCCGAGAACGGTCTCTTTCCGGTCCTCCAGGCTGTAGACACAGAGGTGCGCTTTCCTGTCCCCGTCGCCGCCCTCTTCTTCATCGTCATCGTCTCCTTTGTCGTCCGCCACCGTCCGGCGGAGGTAGAAGATGCGACCATCCACCATCCGGATGTCGCTGTAATTGGCCGGGGCGATCTCCACACCAGCGATGCGATCGCGAATGCCGTCCAGATCCACCTTCACGATGACCGGCGGCTTCGGCTTCGCATCCTTGCCCTCGCCTTTCTTGTCCTTGTCGTCGTCCTTCTTCGCGTCTCCTTCCTTGTCCTTATTCTTCTTGTCTCCTTTGCCAACTTCATCGCTGCGGGGTCCCAGGGGCGGCTCCGTGTCCTTCGCCAGGGTAACGAGATAGATTCGCTCCATGTCGCGATAGACATTCATAAATTCCCCTTCGCCGAACGTGGGCTTGAAATCGCGCGCTGAGCTAAGCATGAGATACTTGCCATCGTCGCTGAAGCTAACGTTACTCGACCCGTACCAATCGTCCGTGATAGCGATCGCTTTCCGATCCGTGGTGGAGAAGAGATAAACCTTCGGCAGTCCGTTCTCTTCGGGCCGGCTCCAGGAAATCCACTGACTGTCCGGCGACCAGTCATAAGATTGAAATTCCCCGAATTTGTCCTGATCCACCTGAGTAACTGCTTTCGTGGTGACATCCACATAGCGCAGTCTCTGCAGACGATCGGCCCAAAGCAGCTTCTTGCTGTCGGGCGACCAGATCATCTGGTAATAGTAAGTATCGGCGCCGTTCGTGACCTGTTGGGGCTGGCCTTTGCCATCCTGTGACCGCACGTAAAGCTCGTTCTCGCCGGTGGCGTCCGAGTTGTACGCGATCCATTTACCGTCGGGCGACCAGACCGCATCGCGCTCGTGCGCGTTTGAGCTCTTCGTTAAGTCGCGCGGTGTGCCCTGCTTTGCCGGAACGGAGAAAAGATCGCCCCGCGCGACAACTGCGACGCGCTGGCCGTCCGGCGCGAGATTGACGGACTCGATGTGCTTCGACGCATCGACCAAAGCAGAACGCCCGGAGACGAGGTCTTCCTTGATCTCAATCGGCACCGCCGCTGCCTGCCCGCTGGCCAGATCGTAGCGCCAGATTTGTCCGGCTTGCTCGAAGACAACCGCGTCCTTGCCGATCGACGGGAACTTGATGTCGAAGTCCTTAAAAGTGGTGAGCTGCCTGGTCTCTTTGTTCGCGAGGTTGGTCGAGAAAAGATTCATTCGGCCGTCGCGATCCGAGATAAAGTAGATATGATTGTCCGGTCCCCACATCGGGCAGATATCCTGCCCGGGATCATTGGTTAGGTTCTCTGTCTTGCCCGTCTTGAAATCGTGGATCCAGACGTCATCCGCCATGCCGCCGCGATAGTGTTTCCAGGTGCGGAATTCGCGGAAAACCCGGTTGAACGCCATCTTCGAATCGTCCGGCGAGAAAGAGGCAAATCCGCCCCGAGGGAAGGGCAACTGCTGCGGTAGTTCGGCATCCAGACCGACCGTGTAAAGTTGCCCGTTGAAGGAATTGTACGACTTCATGCGGGAACGGAAGACGATCAGTGGCTTCGTGTTTTCCCAGGTCATGACGATGTTGTTCGGCCCCATTCGGTCGGAGATATCGTCGCGCCCGAGCGTCGCGGTGGTGGTCAGTCGCTTCGGCGCCCCGCCTTCACCCGGCATCACGTAGACCTCCGTGTTGCCATCGTACTGGGAGGTGAACGCGAGCTGCGTTCCGTCCGCGGAGAAGCGCGGAAAGGAAGTGTAACCTGGGCCGCTGGTCAGCCGCCGCGCAATTCCGCCTTCTTTGCCCACGGTGTAGAGTTCGCCCGCATAACAGAAAACGATCTGCCGGCCGTTCGTAGTCGGGAAGCGTAAGAGTCGGGTGGCGTCGGTCGCTCGTTGAGCAGAACCGGACGCAAGCGGAAGAAGGAACGCTGCCAGCAGAGGAAGGAGATGGGAAAGCCGTTTCGGGACGCACATGCCGGGAGTGAACAGGAAAAGCAGAGCGCGATCAACCAATTCGCTGCGTGGGACGACACTGACGACGAGACGCTTCCTTTTGCGCACGAACGCACGCACATGCGTCGCATGCTGCTTGTCAGGAGCGTCAAGCAGCGGCTTAATGCATTCTGACAATCTTCCGGTCTCCTGCTGAGGGGAAAGATCCAGTGGCAACTGAACAAGAAAACATCCGCAACTTCATCGACGGCGAATTTATCGAGCCGGTTGGCGGTCGATATCTCGACAACATCGAGCCGGCGACGGGGAAGTCGTATTCACGGGTGCCAGACAGCGACAGTGCCGATGTCGAGCTTGCTGCTGCCGCCGCGGAAAAGGCCTTCCCAGGCTGGTCGCGCACGCCGGCAGCGGATCGTTCGCGCATTCTCCTGCGCATCGCCGACCTGATCGAGCGCGACCTGGAGAAACTGGCCCGGGCCGAATCGATCGACACCGGCAAACCGCTCTCCCTGGCGCGTTCGCTCGACATTCCGCGCGCCGCGAGCAATTTTCGATTCTTCTCGACCGCGATTCTGCACACGGAATCCGAGGCGCACATCACCGACAACGTCGCGTTTAACTACACGCTACGGCAGCCGCGCGGCATCGCGGGATTGATTTCGCCGTGGAACCTGCCGCTCTACTTGTTGAGCTGGAAAATCGCGCCCGCGATCGCGTGCGGCAACACGGCCATCGCCAAGCCGAGCGAGCTGACGCCGATGACGGCGTACCTGCTGTGCGAAATTTGTCGCGAAGCCGGCCTGCCGAACGGAGTGCTCAACGTCGTGCACGGCACCGGGCCAAATGTTGGCGCCGCCATCACGGCGCATCCGAAGATCGGCACGATCTCATTCACCGGCGGCACGGTGACCGGCCGCAAGGTGGCGGAGACGTGCGCGCCGTTGTTCAAGAAAGTTTCGCTCGAGCTCGGCGGAAAAAACCCGAACATCGTCTTCGCCGACGCCGACCTTGATGCCGCCATCGCCGGCAGTGTGCGTTCCTCGTTCGCGAACCAGGGCCAGGTTTGCTTGTGCGGTTCGCGCGTGTTCGTCGAACGGCCGGCGTATCAGGATTTTGTCGATCGCTTTGTCGAGAAAGCGTCGCAGTTACGACTGGGCGATCCGCTGGAACCGACGACCGAGCAAGGCGCGATCGTGAGCAAGACGCAGCTCGATAAGGTAAAGTTCTATGTCGATCTTGCGCACAAAGAAGGCGGTAAGATCGCGCTTGGTGGGTCCTCGCCGAAATCGATCAACGAGCGATGTCAGTCGGGTTACTTCTTTCAGCCGACGGTCATCACGGGTTTGCCGGTCTCATGCCGCGTCAATCGCGAAGAAATCTTCGGCCCGGTCATCACGATCACGCCGTTCGACAACGAAGAGGAAGTGATCGGCTACGCCAACGACACCGACTACGGCCTGGCCTCGAGCGTCTGGACGCAGAACCTGAATCGCGCGCATCGCGTCGCGGAAAAAATTCACACCGGAACGGTCTGGGTGAATTGCTGGCTGGTGCGCGACCTGCGCGTTCCGTTCGGCGGCATGAAACAAAGCGGCGTCGGCCGCGAAGGCGGCGACGAAGCGCTGCGCTTCTTCACCGAGCCAAAGAACGTCTGCATCGCAAAGTAACCTCTGTCGGGTGAAGCTTGCCGCATATGGAGGACAATCGAACCTCTTCTCCATTCTGCGGGATCTCACCGCTGAGCAGAACGGCTCAGGTTTCATGAAGATGAAAAGCATGAGCGGGGTCCGAGTCAATCCAGAAGCTATCGGGTCGACGTGAGGTTCGCGCTGATGTTGTTCCACTGGGGGACTTTCAAGGTTTCAACTCGAATTTAGGAGGAAGGCGCTCGGCGTGTCGTGTAATGATCTTGTAATCTTGCGGCTTCTGTCGCCTAATGCGCTGGATGAAATACGCTGGATAAGCCGACAATTTAGCCGCATAATCCACCGTCCTCTCGCGAGAATCATACGTAAAGTAAATGCCACCCGAGAAAACTCCCCCAATGCAAAGAGAGCGCGAAAAGAGTGACGAGACGCTACGTGACTCAGATTTGGATTCTGAGCATCAAGCGGACTTTAACCGGGATGCTGAACGAGTAGAAGCAGATAAGGCCAAATTGCAAAGTCGAAGCGATTCAGACGCTTCTCGTGATCTGGGGAGAGCGGATATGGGAAGAAGCGGCGCAGAACGCCAGGCTGAAGGAGATGAAAGACTGCGCGTAGAAAGAGAAATTACGGACGAAGCAATCGACGCCGAACGGCTCCGAACTGATGCTGCTACAGAAATGGGACGGACCCATCATCAGGCATCCGCCAAGTCTTCCGCTGAATTATTATCCCAGGAGCAAGAGAGCCACCAAGAAACCAAGGCGGCTCTTACGACAAGGGAAGAATTCCTCGCTATCGTAAGCCATGATTTAAGGAACCCCCTCAATAACATATCAATGGCAGCCCAGAATCTGTTAGAAGAGCCGAAGGATGTAAAAGAGCTCGCCGCGTCAATAAATAGAAGCGCTGGCGAAATGCTCGGGCTAATTCAAGATTTGTTAGACGTAGAAAGAATAGCCGTAGGCAAACTAACACTGCACATCGAGGAGCATGATGTTAGCGAAATAATAAAACAAGCCGTAGAGCAACTACAAGGAGCCGCCGCTTCCAAAGGAGTAACCTTAGAGGCAGAGCCTCAAGACGTGTGTGGCTACGTTGTATGCGACCGAAGCCGCGCCATGCAGGTGTTGTCAAATCTGATTGGAAACGCGATTAAATTCACACCGGCTAAAGGTCAAATTTGTGTAAGCTGCCAGAGGACCGGTCCTGAAGGCAAAGAAGTGCAAGTTTCAGTCAGCGATACCGGGGAGGGAATCGCCCCAGAGAAGATTAGAACCATCTTCGAGCGTTTCTCACAGATACATAACCAAGATCGTCGCGGTATAGGACTTGGACTCTACATTGCAAAAATGATGGTCGAAGAACATCCGGGAAGAATATGGGTCGAGTCGAAGCTCGGAGAGGGCAGCACGTTTCACTTCACTCTTCCCCTCCGTTCTGCTGATCCATGAAGCCAACAATAAGCAGCGGCGCTTGAGCTCGTGAAAACAAAACTGCGACAGCGAAGCGATCCTTCGGCTGCCGCAGCAGTTTAGTGACCGCGTTCGTTCGCCCTAGCACGATGTCGAGTTTTACATTTTCTCGCCGCAGTGGAATGGTCATGCATCAGCGTTCGACATCGCGCCACTCGCTTCGTGATCGCGGACTGCGCTGAAAGTTGCAATTCGCCTTAGGCGAAACACGCCCACTTGCAGAACGGCTCAGGTTTTAAATCTAAGCAGTTGATTGTTGAGAGTTCGCAATCGCGAATAACAAATCCGTTTTTCATCCGCGTAATCCGCGGTTACAAGTTTAAGCAATGAGCGGAGTACGATTACTGGTTGGCACACGGAAGGGCGCGTTCGTCCTGACAGCGGACGGCAAGCGCGAACGATGGGAGGT